>SEGN01000428.1 GCA_004211245.1 Variovorax sp. | reverse complement strand
GGCCTGCGCGAGGCGCTCGCCGGCATCGAGGCGCAGGCCGGTGCCGGTGCCGGTGCGGCGACCTCGAACCTGACCCCGGTCGCGGGTGACAACACGGCCTACACGGGCAGCTTCACCAGTTCGGAGTGGACGGGCGACCTGCAGTCGCAGGACATCGATCTCGAGACGGGCAATCTGCTGACCACCATCAAGTGGTCGGCGCGGTCCAAGCTGGACCTGCGCACGGGCCCGGCCTGCGACAACCGCAAGATCTACGTGCGGGAGCCCGGCAACACCGCGCTGGTCAATTTCACCTGGAACACGCGGGCCTGCGACACCAACGGCCTGCCGACCGGTGCAGCGTCCACCGCGCTTCCATCCGCCCTGCAGACGGCGTACTTCAACGTACCCGCCAGCAAGTTGAGCGGGAACCTGCCGACCTCGATGAGCCAGTACACGCTGATGACCGACGGCAGCAGCGGCTCGATCGACCAGCGCGCCGTCGCCACCGGCGCCAACCTGGTGAACTTCCTGCGGGGCCAACGTGGCAAGGAAGGGTTCGTGCCGAACAGCGACAGGCTCTACCGCACGCGCACCCACGTGCTCGGCGACATCGTGAACTCGCAGCCGACCTATGTGAAGGCGCCCAACAACAGCTACCAGGACACGGGCTACAGCGCGTTCGTCACTGCCAAGGCCGATCGCACGCCGATGGTCTACGTGGGCGCCAACGACGGCATGCTCCATGCCTTCTTTGCGCCGAGCAAGTCCACGGATCCGAACTTCGCCAGCGCCGGCGAAGAAGCCTGGGCGTTCATTCCGACGGCGGTCATGCCCAACCTGTATCGCCTGGCGGACACCAACTACGCCGAGAAGCACATCTTCACGGTCGATGGCTCCCCCACCGTGGGCGATATCTTCGACAGCGGCGCAAACCAGTGGAAGACGCTGCTCGTCGGCGGTCTGAACTCCGGCGGCAACGGCTACTACGCGCTGGACGTGACCGACCCGACGGCGCCCAAGCCGATGTGGGAGTTCAATGCGGGCGCCTGCGCGAGCAACCCGGTGGGCGCGACCGCTGACTGCAACATCGGTCTGACCTACGGCCGGCCGACCATCACGAAGCTGAAGAACGGCAAGTGGGTGGTGATGGTGACTTCGGGCTACAACAACGTCGACTCGACCCAGTACCCGGGCGCCGACGGCAAGGGTTACCTGTACGTGCTCGACGCCGCCACCGGCCAGATCATCTCGCGCATCGGCACCGGCGCCGGCGACACCGGCACGCCGAGCGGCCTGAAGGACACCAACTTCTTCGTCAGCAACGTGGCCTACGACAACACGGCCCTGCGCGTGTACGGCGCCGACATCCTGGGCAACGTCTGGCGCTTCGACGTCAATGACACGATCGCACCGGCCGGCCTGGAAGCGGTGCGGCTCGGTACCGCGGAGGTGGGAGGCGTGCGCCAGCCGATCACGACGCGGCCGGAGCTCGCGGAAGTCAACGGCACGACCATGGTGCTGGTGGCGACCGGCCGGATGCTCGCGATCAGCGACCTGACCGACAAGAGCCTGCAGTCCGTCTATGCGATCAAGGATCCGCTGGGCGCCACCTCGCCGGTGTACAGCGACCTGCGCGCTTCGCTGAAGCCGCTCAAGCTGGTCAAGGACAGCGCCACCGGGACCCGCACCGTGCAATGCGCTTCGGCGAACGTTGCAGACTGCGCCGACACCAACGGCTGGTTCATCGACCTGCCGGACGGCGGCGAGCGCGTGAGCGTCGACATGCAGACGGTGCTGGGCACCCTGGTGTTCGCTTCGAATGTGCCGAGCGACACGCTGTGCTTCGCGGGCGGCTACAGCTGGCTCAATTTCGTCAGCCTGATCAACGGGGAAGCCGTTCCGTCGAGCGATGGCGGCATCGTCTCGGTGCCGTTCTTCGACAACTCGGTGGTCGTCGGCATGGGACTGATCGGCTTGCAGAACGGCGACATCCGGGCGCTGGGCCGTGATGCGACGGGCCGGACCCGCACCCTGAAGGTTCCGGTCGGCACCCCGCCGCCGGTGGGCAAGCGCATCAGCTGGCGTGAGATCACCCGGTAAGGGCGGCGACACCTTGCGCGTACCGAACCGGTGGCGGCTGCTTGCAGCGGTCACCGGTTCGCTGCTTCTGCACGCACTCGTGCTGCTCGGATCGGCACCCGGGCGCGCGCCGACCCGACCCGCCGACAGCGGCAACATGCCGATTCGGGCGCATCTGATCGCGCAGGCGCCGGTCGTCACGGAAGCGCCGCAACCGCCGCCACCGCCGCCACCGCCGAAGGAGATGGCGTCGGCGAAGAAGATCGAGGTGCCGCCGGGGCCGGCGCCACGCCCGCCAAGCCGTCCGCCGGTGTCGGCGCCACCACCCGCAGCCGCGCCCGCCGTGACACAGGTCTACCGCCAGGGCGCGGAGCTGGACCCGCCCCCGCGCCCGCTCGAGGACATCGACCCCGAATATCCGCCTGCAGCGGGCTTGAAGGAGGGCACCGTGGTGCTTCGCCTGCTCATCGATGC
>SEGN01000427.1 GCA_004211245.1 Variovorax sp. | reverse complement strand
TCGCCGAAGTGCAAGCCCTTGGCGTACGGACCGCATGACATCAACACCGGGAACGGGCCTTCGCCATCGGGACGAAAGACGTCGGCGCGGAGGACCGATCCATCACTGGTGGCGATCTCAACATCCCAATCGATCTTCATTGGCACCCCAATCAGTTGTATAAAACAAGCGTTTAATGTAGCGACGCTTCGCTGCACGACGCCTGGGGCAAACCCGCGTCATCTGTTTCAAACAAAAGTTTAAAATAAGTGATGAGCACTCGAAGCAGATCCACAGTGGGCCCAAGCGCAGGCGAGGCCCGGGAGCGCATCCTTGTCTCCGCAGAAATTCTCTTTGCGCGGCAAGGAGTGGACAAGACCTCGACTCGCGACATCACCACAGAGGCGGGCGTGAACGTCGCTTCGGTCAACTATTACTTCCGTTCCAAGGAAGCTTTGGCCGAGGAAATCTTCATGCGACTCGCTCAACGGGTCACCGTGCTCAGGCTGGCTGACCTGTCAAGGGTCATGGACGCATCACGTCGAAGCAAGACGCCCTTGCAACTGGAAGACCTTGTCGAGTGTTTCATCAGGCCCTATTTCGAACCCGGGGTGCACGGCGCCTTGCTGGCGCGATTCATCCTTCAGCACAGGCTGGATCCGAGCGAGATGACGCACCGTGTTTTCGAACAGTATCTGAACCCGTTCGCAATGGAATTCATCGATGCGCTGTGCATGACAGACAAGCGGATCAGCAGAGTTGACTGGCTGTGGCGCTACACCCTGCTGACTGGAACCGTGATGCTTGCAATGACAGACGTTGGTCCGAAAAACCGTATGTCCGTCTTGACGGATGGACAAGCAGACGCATCGCGCGCTGACGAACTGAGGCGTCACCTGGCGGACTATCTCTGCCGTGCACTGCAGAGCAGCTAGGGAGCAGCCACCGCAACCGGACGCTCACTTCGCCGGCTCCTCCAACCCCGACCGCGCCGTCTGCACCACCGCATCCGTCAGCCGCGCCAGCATCGGCACCTCCAGCCGCACGTGCTGCCAGTACAGCGGCACCGAGATCGCCGTGCCGGCCTGCACCTCCACGAGCCGACCCTCGCGCAGGTGCTCGGCCACGAGTGCAGCCGGGTTCATGCCCCAACCCACGCCCGCAAGACTGGCGGCGACAAAGGCCTGCGGGGACGGCAACCAATGGCGTGGCGGCGTGGTCGCATCTGCCACGCCTCGCTGCGCCAACCATTGCGCCTGCAGGCCGTCCTTGCGGTTGAAGACCAGGCTCGGGGCGACTGCCAGCGCCGCCGGGGTCACGCCATCGGCGAAGTGGCGTTGCATGTACGCCGGACTCGCGGTGGCGACATAGCGCATCGACCCGAGCGGCAGGCTGCGGCAGCCCTGGGCCGGCTCGGCTCGGGCCGTGACGGCGGCCACCACGCGGCCGTCGCGCAAGGCCTCGGCCGTGTGTTCCTGGTCGTCGATGGCGAGGTCGAGCAGCGCGCTGTCGGGTGCCGTGCTGAAGGCCGCCATTGCATCGACGAACCAGGTATCGAGGCTGTCGGCGTTCACCGCCACCCGCAGGGTCAGGCGCGAGCCGCCCGCCGCACCGAGCGCGCCGAGAGCGGGCAGGTTGCGCTGCAATTCCTGCTCCAGCATGCCGACCTGTTCGACGTGGCTGCAAAGCCATTGGCCGGCCCGGGTCGCCACGCACGGAGTGCCGCGCACGATCAGCGCCAGGCCGAGCCGCTCTTCTAGCAGCTTGACCCGCTGCGACACCGCAGACGGCGTGACGTTCAGCACACGGGCGGCACGCTCGAAGCTGCCTTCGCGCAGCACCTGGGCCACGGCGGCCAGCGAAACGTAGTCGAGCATGCGATGTAGAAGCGCTTAAGCGGCGCCAGCAGAGTTCACTCGACCGATTGTGCCGTGGCCGCGATCATCGGCGCCCATGCCCACTGCCAGCCCCTCGCTCCTCCCTGCCCTCACAACCGGCTTCGGCCTCACGCTTGGCCTGATCGTGGCGATCGGCGCGCAGAACGCCTTCGTACTGCGCCAGGGCCTGCGGCGCGAGCACGTCGGCCCCGTCGTGGTGTTCTGCGCGCTGGCCGATACGCTGCTCGTGATCGTCGGCGTGTGGAGCATGGCGGGACTGCAGGCCCGCATGCCGGCCTTCGCGCCGGCACTCACGCTCGGCGGCGCGCTGTTCCTGGCCGGCTATGCACTGCTGGCATGGAGACGCGCCCTGCGGCCGCAGGCGCTGCTCGCCCGAGCACCGCCTGGTTCGCCCTGCTCGGCTTCGGCGCGCGTTTGCTGGCGCCAGTGTTCGCACGTCCCGTGGCCTGGCGCTGGCTCGATGCACTGGTGGGCGCCGCGATGGCGGTGCTCACCTGCATGCTGCTGCGGCAGCTGACAAAGTGAAACTGCAAACCCGGGTATTGCATTGGGGGCATGGCATTCCCCGCCTATGATTTGGCATCCGAGGAGTGCCACCATGAAACCCGTTTCCGAACTGCTCAAGAAGCGCGAACCCGCTCTGTTCCACACGACGCCGGACACCACGGTGTTCGACGCGCTGCAGGTCCTGGCCCGCCACGAGGTGGGCGCGTTGATGGTAATGGTGGACGACAAGCTGGTCGGCGTGCTCTCGGAGCGCGACTACACCCGCAAGGTCGCCCTGCTGGGCAAGAACTCGAAAGAGGTCAAGGTGGCCGACATCATGACCGCCAACGTCATCACGGTCGGACCCGACACGCGCACGCGCGACTGCATGAACCTGATGAGCCAGAAGCGCATCCGGCATTTGCCGGTGGTCGATGGCGGCAAGGTCGTCGGCATGATCTCGATCCGCGACCTGATGGACGACATCATTGCCGACCACGAGCAGACCATCGAGCAGCTGACCAGCTACATCCAGAGCTGAGCGACGACCTCAGCGGCGCGGCTCGGCGCTGAACTGCAGCCAGCCGTTCGCACCCCGACGGCACACGCCGGTCAGCGTCTCGCCGCGCGGCCCTGTGGTCTGGATGCGCGCATTTTCGGCGCGCCCGTCGCACAGCCCGCGCGGATCCACGGCCGGATCGCGTGGCGCCTCCGCCGTCGGCGCGAGCGGGGGTGGCACCGGCTGCGGCGCAACCCCGACCGGGGGTGGCGGTGC
>SEGN01000426.1 GCA_004211245.1 Variovorax sp. | reverse complement strand
GACCGACGCCTGCAACCGGGGCAGATCGTTCCGGACGTGCGGCCGAGCACCGGCGACGTGCGCCTTCGGATCACCACGGCGCGCCATGCGCGACCGGCACCCGAAGTCGACACCTCCGATGCCCTGCCACTGGCCATGGCCGCCGGGCCGCTGCCGCCCGCCCGGGTCGCGCTGGAGCTGGACCGCATCAGCGGCCGGCGCTTCGAAGCGGTCAGCGTGCAGGGGCGCGCTGTACAGGGCGTGTACCACCACGGCAGCGGCCCGGCCGTGTTGATCACCGGCGCGCAGCATGCCAACGAGACCTCTGGTGTGGTCGGAGCGCTGCGCGCAGCGCTACAGCTCTCGCAGCGGCCGGACGCGCACTTCGCGCTCATCCCGCTCGAGAACCCCGACGGCTACGCGCTGCACCGCGCGCTGTGCCGGCACGCGCCTCGGCACATGCACCACGCGGCGCGCTACACCGCATTGGGCGACGACCTCGAATACCGCGAGGAGCCGCCATTCCACGAGCGGGAGGCGCGGCAGCAGGCGCTCGAGCTGTCCGGTGCCCATCTGCACATCAATCTGCACGGTTACCCGGCGCACGAATGGACGCGGCCGCTGACCGGCTACATCCCGCGCGGCTTCGAGCTGTGGACGGTGCCCAAGGGGTTCTTCCTGATCGTGCGGCACCACACCGGCTGGGCCGCCCAGGCGCAGGCGTTGACGGAGCACGTCTGCCGCGCGCTGGCGCGCAATGCCGGCCTCATGGCCTTCAACACGGCCCAGCGCGCCACTTACAATGCCCATGCCGGCGATCTTCCGTTCGAAGTCATCCATGGCACGGCCTGCATGATCAGCGAGGTCAACCGTCCGGGCAGCGCCGCCCTGACCTTGATCACCGAGTTTCCAGACGAAACGATCCACGGCGACCCCTTCATCCTTGCCCACGACTGCCAGACTGCCGCCGTACTGGCCGCGGTCGACGCGATGGGCCACATTTCGCCGAATCCATGATCACTCTCAAGAACGTCGTCCTGCGTCGCAGCGCCAAGAAGCTGCTCGATGGCGCGACCGTCACCCTCAATCCCGGCGAGAAGGTCGGACTGGTCGGTCGCAATGGCGCCGGCAAGTCGACGCTGTTCGCGCTCTTCAACGGCACGCTGCACGAAGACGGCGGCGACTTCTACGTGCCCAAGCAGTGGCGTCTGGCGCAGGTCGCGCAGGACATGCCCGAGACCGAAGAATCGGCCACCGCGTTCGTGGTCGGCGGCGACACGCGCCTGACCGAACTGCGCGCGAGATTGGCGGCGATCGAAGCCGCCTACGAGGCCGACCCCGACGACGCCGACATCGGCATGGAACTCGCGCACGCCTACACGGACCTTGCGGACGCCGGCGAGCACGACGCAGTGCCACGCGCGCAGGCGCTGGTGCTGGGCCTGGGCTTCAAGAGCCAGGAACTGGACGAGCCGGTCAACAGCTTTTCGGGCGGCTGGCGCATGCGCCTGCAGCTGGCACGCGCGCTGATGTGTCCGAGCGACCTGCTGCTGCTCGACGAGCCGACCAATCACCTGGACCTGGACGCACTCGTCTGGCTCGAAGCGTGGTTGCAGCGCTACCAGGGCACCATGATCGTGATCAGCCACGACCGCGAGTTCCTCGACGCCGTGACCGACGTCACGCTGCACATCGCCAATGCCCAGCTCACGCGCTACGGCGGCAACTACAGCAAGTTCGAGGAGATGCGCGCCCTGCAGATGGAGCAGCAGCAGGTCGCCTTCTCGAAGCAGCAGGAGAAGATCGCCCATCTGCAGAAGTTCATCGACCGGTTCAAGGCCAAGGCCAGCAAGGCCAAGCAGGCGCAAAGCCGCGTCAAGGCGCTGGAGCGGATGGAAAAGGTCGCGCCGCTGCTGGCGGAGGCCGATTTCACGTTCGAATTCAAGGAGCCGGGCAACATTCCGAACCCGATGCTGTCGATCACCGGCGCGAGCTTCGGCTACGAGGTCGAAGGCGAAGCCCCCAAGGTCATCCTCACCGGCGTGAGCCGCTCCGTCCAGGGCGGCCAGCGCATCGGCATCCTGGGCGCCAACGGCCAGGGCAAGTCGACGCTGGTGAAGACCATTGCGCGCGAAATGGGCGCACTGGCCGGCACCGTGACCGAGGGCAAGGGCCTCAACATCGGTTACTTCGCGCAGCAGGAACTCGACGTGCTGCGGCCCCAGGACAACCCGCTCGAACACATGGTGCGCATGGCGCGCGAAATGGGCACCGCAGCCAAGGAGAGCACCGGCGAACAGGCGCTGCGCGGCTACCTCGGCAGCTTCAATTTCAGCGGCGACATGGTCAAGCAGGCCGTGGGCACCATGAGCGGTGGCGAAAAGGCGCGCCTCGTCCTCGCGATGATGGTGTGGCAGCGCCCCAACCTGCTGCTGCTGGACGAGCCCACCAACCACCTGGACCTGGCCACGCGCGAGGCGCTGGCCATGGCGCTCAACGAGTTCGAAGGCACGCTGATGCTGGTGAGCCACGACCGCGCGCTGCTGCGCTCGGTGTGCGA
>SEGN01000425.1 GCA_004211245.1 Variovorax sp. | reverse complement strand
CTGATCGAGCAGTTCGGGCTCGCGGAGAAGCGCGATGAACTCGCGGGCTCGCTCTCGCACGGCGAGCAGCGCCGGCTGGAGATCGCCGTCGCGCTGGCGGCGCGGCCGCGAATGCTCCTGCTCGACGAACCGACCCAGGGCATGAGCCACGCCGACACGCGCGAGACCGAGGGACTCATCCGCGGGCTGGCGCGCCAGCATGGCTTGTCGATCCTGCTGGTCGAGCACGACGTGGACCTGGTGATGGCGCTGTCGGATCACGTGGTCGTGATGCACCAGGGCCAGAAGCTGGCGGAAGGCACGCCGGCCGAGGTGCGGGCCAACGCGTCCGTGCAGGCCGCCTATTTCGGCGAAAAACACGAGGAGCGCGAAACATGCTCGAACTGACGGACGTGCACACGCACTACGGCCTGAGCCACGTGCTGCAAGGCATCAACCTGCGTGTCGGCGCCGGCGAGGTGGTGGGCCTGTTCGGCCGCAACGGGGTCGGAAAGACGACCGTCATCAAGACCATCGCGGGGTGGGTGCAGCCTACGCGCGGCCGGTTGCGCTTCGGCGACGAGGACATCACAGGTGCCGCACCCGAGCAGGTGTGCCGGCGCGGCATCGGGCTGGTTCCGGAGGATCGCCGCATCTTTCCCGGGCTGACGGTGGAAGAGAACCTCGGGTTGGGTCTGCTGCAGACGCCGCGCCGCACGCGCGCCGACTCGCGCGCCAAGCTCGATGCGATCTACCAGCGCTTTCCGCGCCTGGCCGAGCGGCGCCGCCAGATGGGCACGACCTTGTCCGGCGGCGAGCAACAGATGCTGGCCCTGGCCCGCGTGCTGGCGGGCTCGCCCCGGCTGCTGCTGATCGACGAGCCCACGGAGGGGTTGGCGCCCATGATCGTCGACGAGTTGTTCGAACTCATGTCGGGACTTGCGCGCGATGGCATCCCGATCGTGCTGGTGGAACAGAACGTGCAGCGCGCCATCGCGCTCACGCATCGCTACTACCTGATCGAGCGGGGGCAGGTCACGGCGGAGGGTCGCTCCGACGACCGCGCCGAACGCGACGAGCTCATGCGCAGGCTCGGCGTCTTCGACGAAGCGCGCGAGGCTGCTCTTGATTTCTCCATCGGCCCAACGCTCCAGCGTTTCCTTGTTCTCGATGCCGTTGCTGGCGTTGACTTGAATCTGCATAAAGACAATCTCCTTGGATTTCGACCGTTCGAGCTTCCATCATGAACCTGCGCGACCGCGTAGGACGGCCGCTTGCCCTTAAATTCGACACTTCCATCCGAGAGACACCACTTCCAAAGAGGACTACTGAACATGGCAATCGATTTCACCGGCCGCGTGGCCATCGTCACCGGCGCCGGCGGCGGACTGGGCCGCCAGCATGCGCTCGGCCTGGCCGCGCGCGGCGCGAAGGTGTTGGTCAACGACCTCGCGGCCGCGCAGGGCGTGGTCGACGAGATCAGGGCCGCAGGGGGCGAGGCGATCGCCAACAACGCCTCGGTGACCGACTTCGCCGCGGTGCAGGCCATGGTGCAGCAGGCGGTGGATGCCTGGGGCCGTGTCGATGTCCTCGTCAACAACGCCGGCATCCTGCGCGACAAGAGCTTCGCCAAGATGGAGCTGGCCGACTTCCAGCTCGTGGTCGACGTGCATCTCATGGGTGCGGTCCATTGCTGCAAGGCCGTGTGGGCGTTGATGAACGAGCAGAAGTACGGCCGCATCGTGATGACCACCTCGTCGTCGGGCCTGTACGGCAACTTCGGGCAGAGCAACTACGGCGCGGCCAAGCTCGCGCTGGTGGGCCTGATGCAGACCCTGAGCATCGAAGGTGCCAAGAACGACATCCGCGTGAACTGCCTCGCACCCACGGCCGCCACGCGCATGACCGAAGGCCTGATGCCGCAAGAGGTGCTGGATGCCCTCAAGCCCGAGGCGGTGGTGCCCGCGATGCTGGTGCTGACGGCGCAGGACGCGCCCACGCGCACCATCCTTTGCGCTGGCGCCGGCACCTTCGAGGCGGCGCACATCACGCTCACGGGCGGCACCTTCATCGGCCTCGGCGCCGATGCGCCCGAGCAACTGGCCGCACGGCTGGCCGAAGTGACCGACCGCAACGGCGAGATCGTGCCGCAGAGCGGCGCGGCGCAGGGCAGCAACGAGGTGGGCAAGGCGATGGCAGCAGCCGGAGGCTGAGCCCGCACTCAGGACGCGGGCGCGGTGGGTACGACGGTGGCTGCCGGCGGCGTGTGCTGCAGCGGCACGGGCAGTTCATCGTCGAGCCAATTCATGCGCCAGGCCAGCACCGCCATGGCGACGGCGAGCACCAGGATCGCGAACGCGCCGCTCCAGCCGTGGCGCTCGGCATAGGGGTCGCGCAGCACGCGGCTCGCATGGCGCGGCAACCGTGCCGTCTGCGACAGCGAGCCGCCGAGTCGCACGTTCACGCGCATGCGGCCGTTGACGGCCCAACCGCAGGCGTCCAGGATCGGCCCCAGACTGCGCTGGCGCAGCTTGAGCCAGGCGATCAGCATGCTCGGCCCCGAGATCGCCATCACGATGCCGACGATCGCGATCGGTATCCACTGGCCGAGGTCGATGAACTTGGCGAAGATCGCCACCAGCACCGCGCTGATGCTGCCGAGTGCCACGCCGAGCGCCGCGACCGTGCCCACGTCGATGCGCCCCGGCAGTTTGAGCGGCGGTGCGGCCTTCGCGCCGGCCGCGGCAGGCGCCGGCGCGCCGGCATTGGCGAGACTGCCGGCCAGCGTGCCGAGCGAACCTTGCGCCAGCGTGTCGCTGGCCGCCGCGCGCTTCGCCACCTGTTCTTCGATCAGGCGCAGAAACTTCTTGTAGGGCGAGAAGAAGGCCTGCATGACGCTGGTCGGATTCTCGATCACCTTGGTGATGGTCGCGTCCCAGTCGTGCCCGTCGCGGTCGTAGAACACGCCGTTGCGCCCGTTCAGCAGGAAGTCGGTGTCGCCGGCCGTGAACGCGGCCACGATGGTCATGCGTTTGCCTTCGCGCGTGCATTGGCAATACGCCAGGCAGGTCTTGGCCAGGCCCGCGAGCACCGCGTGCTTGGACACGTCGTCCACCTGCACCGTGAGGTCGCAGCTGCGACCGTCGAGGTACAGCGTGCCGGCCTGGAAGATCGCGCCTTCGCGCCGGTAAAAGGACTGGAACGACACGAAGTTGTGCAGCAATGGCAGCAGGTCGCGCTGGAAGCGCAGCAGCTTCTCGAGGTCGGCGATGCGGGCGTTGTGCGGCTCGACTTCTTCGTCCTTCGCAATGAGTGCCAGCACACTGGCCTCGCTTGCGAGCACGGCGGCAAGTTCGTGCGACTTCAGCGTTGTCAAGGCGTTGCACGGCTTGGCCGCCAGCCATTGCTGGCAGGGGGCCAGTCGCTGCTGCAGCACGTGCCAGTCGTCCTCGGTCAACGCGGTCGCGCCATCGCCCAGCAGGGGCTCGACGGCGGCATGCTGCAGGCGGCGCAGTGCCTCGGCCCATGCCGGGTTCACCGTGCCCTGCAACGGCAGGCTGCGGCCAGGTGCCACGGGCGCCAGCGGCAGCTTCGCGATGCTGTCTGCGTGGAGGTTCAGCGACTCGGCGGCCAGCGTTTCATACGCCTCGG
>SEGN01000424.1 GCA_004211245.1 Variovorax sp. | reverse complement strand
GCGCCGCCCGGGCCGATGTGGATCACGCAAGGCTGGCCGTCCACCTTGGCGGCAATGGCCTCAAAGATCGGCTTCATCACCTCCCAGGTCGAGGCCGGGCCGCCCGGCATGATGGCCGGGCCCTTGCGCGCGCCTTCCTCGCCGCCGGACACGCCCGCGCCGATGAAGCGCAGGCCTTTGCCCGCAAGGTACCCGTCGCGTCGCTCGGTGTCGGTGTAGAGGCTGTTGCCGCCGTCGATGACGATGTCGTCCGGATCGAGCAGCGGGATCAGCTGTTCGATCACCGCGTCGACCGGTGCGCCGGCCTTCACCATGATCTGGATCTTGCGCGGCAGCGAGAGGCTCTGCACGAAGGCCTCGAGCGTGTCGCAGCCGACCAGCTGCTTGCCGGGGTGCTTCGCGACGAACTCGTCGGTGGTCGCGGTGGTGCGGTTGAACACGCTGACCTGGAAGCCGCGGCTCTCCACATTCAGCACCAGGTTCTGGCCCATCACGGCCAGGCCGATCAGGCCGAAATCGCTCTTCTTGCTGTTGCTGCTCATGATCTCTTTCGTTCGGTTGCGTCTTCGCTGCATTGTGCCGTTCGTTGTGCGTCCGACACACCCGGCGCCATTTTTTGGCTAGAGTGGACACCCGACAAAAAGGAGCAAGCCGTGGAGCAAAACGACGAAGGCTTTGACATCACCGGGAAGCTGGTCTTCGATCTGAACCTGGCCCTGTATCTCGATCTCGTGGCCGTACTGGAAAAAACGGGCGTGGTCACTTATCGCCAGATGGCCGCCCGCGTCTTGAACGTGAGCATGGACGCACGCGACGATGGCGACCGCAACCTGGCCAACGCGCTCGAGGGCATTGCCAAGGGTTTCGCGGGGCAGGGCGAAGGCCTCTCGATCGGCCTGCTCAAGGCTGCGCGCGACATCCGCGATGACGAGGCGCTGGGCGACATGCCCATGCCGCCGGCCGATCGCTGATCAGCCCGAGGCGCCGGGCGCCGCTTCGAGGCCGAGCGCGTCGAACACGCGCATCGCAGCGTAGGCATCGTTGGCCGCGTAACGCAACTGGCCTTCGCTCAGATGCTTCGAAGCCCAGTTCGACGTGGTCTGCTTGCGCGACTTCACGAAGCGCTGCTGGAACAACAGCGCCACCGCTGTCTTGACGCCCACCGAGTTGCGATGGCCGCGGCGCCGGAAGACCATGTCGAGGTCCAGCACCGCCTGCGGCTCGATGCCCAGCTTGGCACGGATCTGCGTGCGGTCGCTCGACAGGCCGAAGCCCACCTTGGTGAGCGCGCTGGAGGCCAGCAGGCTGGCCGCCGCGGCGCAGCAGGCGGCATCGTGCAACTGGAACACCCATGCACGGTGGAGGCTGGCGAGCTGCACCGTGTGCGGGCCGGTCGAGACCTCGTTCTTCAGGAACGTGGGCTTGGATTCGGTGTCGAAGCCGACCACGCCGAGCTGGCCCAGGTCGGCCAGCGCGCGCGCCGCACCCTCTGCGGTCGCGACCAGTTCGATGTCGCGCATCTCCAGGCCCTGGAACACGTCGAGCAGGGCGATCTCCTCGCGGCTCGGCAGCGCGGGTGCCGACGCTGCCGTCATCGCGCCGCCTTGGCGCGTGGCTTGCGGGGACGGGGCGGCTGGCCCGAGCGCAGCGCGGCCTCCCAGGCGCGCCGCGCCCAGATGGCGGCCTCCTCGCGGTCTTCGAACACTTCGGCGGGCGCTTGCCGGTACGACGTCTGCATCATCTTTTCATTCCGTTTGAATTCGAAGGCCGGCAACTGCAACCGGTCGAACCGCGCGACGCTCTCGGCGTCGGTCTTCAGGTAGAGCGTGTCGCCGACCACCAGTGCGAACATGCGGCCCTCGTGGTAGACGCCGTGCCCGCCGAACATGCGGCGCGCGTCGACGCGTCCAAAGCGCTCGAACACCTCGTGCAGGCTGTCAACGAACTGGCTCACGAGCGGTACCGCGCTGCGCTGATGAACTGGCCGAAAGTTTCGCACCAGACGATCACGGTGGTGTGGTGCCGGATGTCAATGCCATCGGGCACCGGCACCACGAAACCGTCGAAGGTCTTCACGTCCCCGACGCGTTGCATGGCTGGCTTGTGCCTGACGAATTCCGCTTCGGTCTCGACGAAGGTCGGCGACAGGTAGAGCTTGTAGTCGGGGCCGGGCGCCAGCCTGCCCTGCAATGTGATCGCGCGCGGACCGACCGATACCTAGGTCGCGCGGGCGCCAATGGTATTCAACACGCTCGCGACCGGTGGTTGGATGGTGGTCGACCGCGCCGCGCAGCAGGCCGTAGTGCGTGTAGAAACGTTGGGCGGTGCGGTTGGCCGTCGCAACATGCAGCCGCCACCCGCCGGGCATGCGCCGGCAGGCTTCGTCGAGCAACTGGCGGCCACAGCCCTGGCCATGCAGATGCGGGTCGACATACAGCTGCGCGACATACCGGCGCGGAGGGTGCAGCAAGGTGAACGCCAGCAACTGGCCCGCGCGCTCGACCACCCGCAATTCGGCCGGTGGCGAGAACTCCGTGTTCACGCGCGCCAGCCAGTGTCCGATCGGTTCGAGCGGCCTCGCATCGGGATGCGCCGAAGCCCATGCGCGGCGCCAGATTCCGGCCAGCGCCGCGGCTTCGCCAGGCGCCATGGCACACGCGCGAAGCTGCGAAGTGGGCGCCGGGGTCATCGCATCGGCTCAGGGGAGCAGCGTCCCGGCATGGTGTGCCAGATGATCTGCCATGAAGGTCTGGATGAAGTAGTAGCCATGGTCGTAGCCCTCGTGCCGTCGCAGCGTGAGCGGCTGGCCGACGGCCCTGCAGGCGGCTTCGAACAGGTGCGGATGCAATTGCTCGGCCAGGAATTTGTCGGCCAGGCCCTGATCGACCAGGATGCCGGCGGGGTAGGGCGCCACCGGCTGGTTTTCCATCAGCACCGTGGCGTCGTGCTCGCCCCATCGGGTCCGGTCGGCGCCGAGGTAGCCGGTGAAGGCCTTCTCTCCCCAAGGGCAACGGCTGGGCGCGCTGATGGGCGCCAGGGCCGACAGCGACTTGAAGACACCGGGATGCCGCAGTGCCAGCGTGAGCGCGCCGTGCCCGCCCATCGAGTGGCCGAACAGACCGAGCTTCTGCAAGTCGACCGGCAGCCGGGCGCCCAGCAGTGGCAGCAACTCGGCCACGAGGTAGCTCTCCATGCGCCAGTGCGCTGCCCAGGGCGCCTCGGTCGCATCGAGATAGAAGCCCGCGCCGACGCCGAAGTCCCAGCTGTCGGATTCGCCCGGCGCACCGGCACCCCGCGGGCTGGTGTCCGGCGCGATCAGCGCGAGGCCCAGCTCGGCGGCCAGCCGCTGCGCGCCGGCCTTGACCATGAAGGTCTCTTCATTGCAGGTCAGGCCTGCGAGGTAGATGAGCGCCGGCACCTGGCCGCGTGCGGCCTGCGGCGGCAGGAACACCGAGAAACGCATCGGCAGTCCGATCTCGTGCGAGTCGTGTTCGTGGAAGCGTTGCACGCCGCCGAAGCAGCGGTGTTCCGAGAGGGTCCTGAAGGTTTCGGTCATGGGCGCGAGAGAAGTGGCGTGAGTTCGAGCACCGCATCGGCGAACACGCGCGGCGCCTCCTGCGGCATGTTGTGGCCTACGCCCGGCAACACGCGATGCGAGCGCGGGCCGAGGAAGTGGTGGTCCTGGTCGGCGCTGCCGGCCGCCGGCATGACGCCGTCGTCGGCGCCGTCGAAGGTGATCGAAGGCACGGTAATGTGGGGCATTTGCGCAAGCCGGCTCTGGAGCTCGGCACAGGCCGGGTCGCCGTCGACCAGCCCGTAGCGATGCCGGTACGAATGAATCACCACGTCGACGAAGTCGGGGTTGTCGAAGGCGGGCGCGCTGGCCTCCCAGGTCGCCTCGTCGAAACGCCAGCTCGGCGACCAGAGCCGCCACAGCAGCTTGCACAAGGCCCGGCGGTTGGCCGCGAGGCCTGCGCGGCCGCGCTCGCCTTGAAAGTACCACTGATACCAGTAGCGAAACTCGTCCTCCGGCGCGGCCGGTGTCTGCGCAGCCGCGATGTTCTGCACCTTGTAGCTGTTGAAGGACAGCAGGCCCGCGCAGCGCTCTGGCCACAGCGCCGCCGCAGCGCAGGCGGCGGTGCCGCCCCAGTCGTAGCCGGCCAGCACGGCACGCGGGATGACCAGCGCATCGAGCAAAGCCAGCACGTCCGACGCGAGCGCCGCCTGCTCGCCCGAGCGCGGCGTCGCGGCGTCGACGAACTGCGTCGGGCCGAAGCCGCGCAGGTACGGCACCACCACGCGGCAGCCTTCTGCCGCAAGCAGCGGTGCCACCCCGGCATAGGCGTGCACGTCGTACGGAAAGCCGTGCAACAGCAGCACCGGCGCCCCGTCGGCCGGGCCGCTCTCGTGAAACGCGACATCGAGCACGCCCGCACGGGTGCGGCGCAGCGTGCCCAGGGCCGCTTCAGTCATACAGCACGACGCCCCGAATCGACTCGCCGCTCTTCATCAGGTCGAAGCCCTTGTTGATGTCCTCCAGCGGCATCGTGTGCGTGATGAGGTCGTCGATGTTGATCTTGTTCTCCATGTACCAGTCGACGATCTTCGGCACGTCGGTGCGCCCGCGCGCGCCGCCGAAGGCCGAGCCCTCCCACTTGCGGCCGGTGACCAGCTGGAA
>SEGN01000423.1 GCA_004211245.1 Variovorax sp. | reverse complement strand
AGCTACTACAGCGGCTGCACCGCCAAGTACTGGCTCGAAGCCATCGCGAAGATCCCGACGCAGGTCGAGATCGCGAGCGAGTACCGCTACCGCGATTCGGTGCCCGATGCGAAGACGCTGGTCGTCACGATCACGCAGTCCGGCGAGACGGCCGACACCCTGGCCGCGCTCAAGCACGCGCGCAGCCTGGGCATGGAACAGACGCTGACCATCTGCAACGTGGCCACCAGCGCGATGGTGCGCGAGTGCAAGCTGGCCTACATCACGCGCGCGGGCGTCGAGATCGGCGTGGCATCGACCAAGGCCTTCACCACGCAGCTGGCGGGCCTGTTCCTGCTGACATTGGCGCTCGCGCAGGCCAAGGGGCGCTTGAGCGACGAGGACGAAGCGCGTTACCTGAAAGAGATGCGCCACCTGCCGGTCGCGCTGCAGTCGGTGCTCGCGCTGGAGCCTCAGATCATCAGCTGGTCGGAAGACTTCGCGCGGAAGGAAAACGCGCTCTTTCTCGGCCGCGGCCTGCACTACCCGATCGCATTGGAAGGCGCGCTCAAGCTCAAGGAAGTGACCTACATCCATGCCGAGGCCTATGCCGCCGGCGAACTCAAGCACGGCCCGCTTGCGCTGGTCACGAGCGAGATGCCGGTGGTCACGGTGGCGCCCAACGACGCACTGCTCGAAAAGCTCAAGAGCAACCTGCAGGAAGTGCGCGCGCGCGGCGGCGTGTTGTATGTGCTGGCCGATGGCGACACGAAGATCGTCGGCGGCGAGGGCCTGCACGTGATCCGCATGCCCGAACATTACGGCGCGCTGAGTCCGCTGCTGCACGTGGTGCCGCTGCAGCTGCTGGCCTACCACACGGCCTGCGCGCGCGGCACCGACGTGGACAAGCCGCGCAACCTGGCCAAGAGCGTGACGGTGGAGTGATGCGGCGGCCATGCGGGCCGCGTGAGAATCGCGGCATGAATGGTTTTCTGCTCCTGGCGCTGACAAGCGTCGTGCTCGCGGGCTGCGCAGCCACTCCCCCGGCCGTGCCGACACCCGACCCGGCGCCGACCCTGCCGTCGGCAGGCACCGTCGCTCCTCAGACGCGACAGTTCGACCGGTGGATCACGGACTTCCGCGCCCGTGCACAACAGGCCGGCATCGGCGAGGCGACGCTGCGCCGCGCGCTGGACGGCGTCCAGTACCTGCCGCGCGTGGTGGAGCTCGACCGGGCCCAGCCCGAGTTCACGCGCGCCGTCTGGGACTATCTCGACCGCGCGGTGACGCCCGATCGCGTCGCGCTCGGCAAGGACAAGCTGCTGCAGGTGCGCCGCGAGGTCGATGCGGCGGCCACCCGCTACGGTGTGCCGCCCGAGATCGTGGTTGCGATCTGGGGCATGGAGAGCAACTACGGCAGCAATTTCGGCAGCACCCCGACCATCGACGCGCTGGCCACGCTCGGCTTCGACGGGCGCCGCGAAGCGTGGGCAAGCGGCCAGTTGATCGCCGCGCTGAAGATCATCGACAACGGCGACATCGACCACGACCACATGATCGGCTCCTGGGCAGGCGCCATGGGGCAGACCCAGTTCCTGCCCTCGAACTTCCTCGCCTACGCGGTGGACGCCGACGGCGATGGCCGGCGCGACATCTGGGGCAGCATGGCCGACGTCACGGCCTCCACCGCGAACTTTCTCGCGCAGTCGGGTTGGCAGTCCGGCCAGCCCTGGGGCGTCGAAGTGCAGTTGCCCGCCGGCTTCGACTTCGGGCGGGCCGACGCCAGCGTGCGCCAGTCCTCGGCGCAGTGGGCGACCGAAGGGGTGCGCAGCAAGGACGGCCAGCCCTTGCGCGAGCTCTCCGACAGCGCCATCCTGCTGCCCGCCGGGGCACGCGGGCCGGCCTTCCTGGTGGGGCCGAACTTTCGCGCGATCCTGCGCTACAACAACTCGACCAGCTATGCGCTCGGCGTCGGCCTGCTGGCCCAGCGCCTGGCCGGGGGGCCGGGCGTTCAGGCCCCCTGGCCGCGCGACCTGGCGACGCTCACGCGCAGCCAGACACAGGAGCTGCAGAGTGCCCTGAACGCCCGTGGCTTCGCAAGCGGCGAGCCGGACGGCATGATGGGCCCGGCCACCCGCGAGGGCATCCGCCGCTACCAGCGCAGCGCCGGTCTCGCAGCCGACGGCTACCCGACGATGGACTTGCTGGAGCGGTTGCGCCGGCCTTAGGCGACGGGCCGGCGCTTCATGCGCCGGGCGGGCTTCAGCGCGGGCGCCATCAGGCGTTCCTGCATGAATGCGATCAACTCTTTCACGGTCACGTTGCGCATGGGTCCCGGCCGGTAGACCAGCACCACACGGCGCTCGATCAGGGGTTGGGTCAGCGGCAGCACGACCAGGTCGGCATCGCGCAGCAGCGCGGTGTAGAGCCGCGGCATCAGGCCAAGCGCGAGGCCGCCGCGCACCAGCGCATAGAGCGTCTCGGCATAGCGCACGCGGTACGGCCCGACGCCCTGGGCGAACTGCGCAAGCGCCGATTCGCCGAGCGCCGGCATGCTGCCGCTTTCGAACAGGGCCA
>SEGN01000076.1 GCA_004211245.1 Variovorax sp. | reverse complement strand
ACACTGTCTCAAGCGGCCTTCTTGAGTGCCTTGACAGCCTTGAGCACGTCGTCGACATGGCCCGGAACCTTGAGGCCACGCCATTCGGCCTTCAGGATGCCGTCGGCGCCGATCAGGAAAGTCGAGCGCTCAATGCCCTTGACCTTCTTGCCGTACATGATCTTGTTCTTGACCACGCCGAACATGTGACACATCTTTTCTTCGGTGTCGGCAATGAGCTCGAAAGGGAGTTCGAGCTTGGCCTTGAACTCGTCATGCGACTTCATGTTGTCGCGCGACACGCCGAACACGGTCGCGCCGGCCTTCACAAAATCCTTGTAGCGATCACGGAACTGCATCGCTTCGGTGGTGCAGCCGGGGGTGTTGTCCTTGGGGTAGAAGTACATCACCAGCACGTGGCCGAGGTGCGAGGTGTTCGAGACCTTGAGACCGCCGGTCGCGTTGGATTCGAATTCGGGAATGGGTTTGTTGACAACGATCGCCATGAAACTTGTTTTCTCCGTTATGGTTCCCGAAGGAGGATTGGTCGTTGCTCACTGAGGGCCGGGGAGGCGCCGAGAGGGTCGGCGGGCCTGTTCGCAACCGGCGATTTTAACCCGAAACGCCCTCGTTAGCCACCCGATGGACTCTCGACGATCAGGGCTGCCAGCACGTGGCGCCCCTCGCCGGCGAGGATGTTGTAGGTGCGGCAGGCGGCGTGCGTGTCCATCGTCTCGACCCCCGTGCGTTGCGCCATCAGCAATTGCAGCCATTGCGGCTTCGGAAAACGGATGCGCTCGCCGCTGCCGAAGATCACCAGTTCGGCGCCCAGCGAGGCCAACTGCGCGAAATGCGTGGCATCCAGCTCTTCGAAACGGCTGCAGTTCCACTCGAAGCGCTCGCCACGCGACCCCAGCACCACGCTGTGCTCGACCCTTTCGTTGTTGATCGCGACCCATCCGGGGCCGTGCGCGGTGACGGTCTGGACTTCGGATTTGTCGGGCTGGAGCTTCATCGGGAGGCGGTTGGAACTGTGGTCAAATTATAGGTTTTCCCCTGTGACAGCAGCCCCCGGAGGGCCTTTGAAAACACTCAAGAAATCGGCCAAGCTGGCCAATGTGCTCTACGACGTGCGCGGCCCGATCGTCGATGCCGCCAAGCAGATGGAGGAGGATGGCCAGAAGATCATCAAGCTCAACATCGGCAACATGGCGCCGTTCGGCTTCGATGCGCCCGAGGAGATACAGCAGGACATGATCCGCAACCTGCCCGACTCGGCAGGCTACTCCGACAGCAAGGGCATCTTCGCGGCGCGCAAGGCGGTGATGCACTACAGCCAGCAGCAGGGCATCGAGGGCGTCACGCTCGACGACATCTACCTGGGCAACGGCGCGAGCGAACTGATCGTGATGGCGACCAACGCGTTGCTCGACGACGGCGACGAACTGCTGGTGCCGACCCCCGACTACCCGCTCTGGACGGCGGCGACGTCGCTCTCGGGCGGCAAGCCGGTGCACTACCTGTGCGAGGAAGACAACGGCTGGCTGCCCAGCCTGGCGGACATCCGCGCCAAGATCACGCCCCGCACGCGCGGCATCGCCGTCATCAATCCCAACAATCCGACCGGCGTGCTGTACCCCGACGAACTGCTGCTCGGGATGATCGCGATCGCGCGCGAGCACAACCTGGTGCTGCTGGTCGACGAGGTCTACGACAAGGTGCTCTACGAAGACGCGAAGCACACCGCGATGGCGAGCCTGTCGACGGACGTGCTCACGCTCACCTTCAATTCGCTTTCCAAGGCCTACCGCTCGTGCGGCTACCGCGCCGGCTGGATGATCGTGTCGGGTCCCAAGGGCGATGCGACCGATTACATCGAAGGCCTGAACATGCTGGCCAACCTCAAGCTCGGCTCCAACGTGCCGGGCCAATGGGCGATCCAGACGGCGCTCGGCGGCTACCAGAGCATCCACGACCTGGTGAAGCCCGGCGGCCGCCTGCGCCGCCAGCGCGACCTGGCCTACGAACTGATCACGGCGATACCCGGCGTGACCTGCGTCAAGCCCGACGCGGCGCTCTACATGTTCCCGCGGCTCGATCCGCAGATGTACCCGATCGCCGACGACCGCGAATTCTTCATGCAGGTACTGCGCGAGACGCGCGTGATGCTCGTGCAGGGCTCCGGCTTCAACTACCCCGACAACCACCACTTCCGCATCGTCTTCCTGCCACATGAAGACGACCTGCGCGAGGCCATTGCCCGCATCGCCAGATTTCTCGAGCGCTACCGACAACGCAGCACGCAATGACTGAATCCATGAAACCCATCCAGGTCGGCCTTCTGGGCATCGGCACCGTCGGCAGCGGCACGTTCAACGTGCTCCTGCGCAACCAGGAAGAAATCAAGCGCCGCGCCGGCCGCGGCATCGAGATCACCATGGTGGCCGACCTCGACACCGCGCGTGCGAAGGCCGCGGTCGGCGAGGGCGTGCAGGTGGTGAGCGACGCGCGCGCCGTGATCGCCAATCCCGACATCGACATCGTCATCGAGCTCATCGGCGGCTATGGCATTGCAAGGCAGCTCGTGATGGAAGCCATCGCGGCCGGCAAGCACGTCGTCACGGCCAACAAGGCGCTGCTCGCGGTGCATGGCACCGAGATCTTCGAAGCAGCGCAGCGCAAGGGTGTGATGGTCGCGTTCGAGGCGGCGGTGGCCGGCGGCATTCCGATCATCAAGGCGTTGCGCGAAGGCCTCACCGCCAACAGCATCCAGTGGATCGCCGGGATCATCAACGGCACCACCAACTTCATCCTGTCCGAGATGCGCGACAAGGGCCTCGACTTCGCCACCGTGCTGAAGGAGGCCCAGCGGCTCGGCTATGCCGAGGCCGATCCGACTTTCGACATCGAGGGCGTCGACGCGGCACACAAGGTCACGCTGATGAGCGCGATCGCGTTCGGCATTCCGGTGCAATTCGACAAGGCCCACGTCGAGGGCATCACCCGGCTTGCGGCGCAGGACATCAAGTACGCGGAGCAGCTCGGCTACCGCATCAAGCTGCTCGGCATCACCAAACGCGCGAAAGGCGGGATCGAGCTGCGCGTGCACCCGGCGCTCGTGCCGTCCAAGCGGCTGCTGGCCAATGTCGAAGGTGCGATGAACGCCGTGGTGGTGCACGGCGACGCCGTCGGCACCACGCTGTACTACGGCAAGGGTGCCGGCAGCGAGCCGACCGCCAGCGCCGTGATCGCCGACCTGGTCGATATCACCCGCCTGCACACGGCCGACGCCGCCCAGCGCGTGCCGCATCTGGCTTTCCATCCAAACGCGATGAGCGACCACCTCGACGTGCTGCCGATGCGCGAGATCGTCACGAGCTACTACTTGCGGCTGCGCGTTGCCGACGAAGCCGGCGTGCTGGCCAAGGTCACGGGCCTGCTTGCCAGCGCCGGCATCAGCATCGACGCGGTGTTGCAGCGCGAGGCGGACGAAGTGGGCGGCGAAGGTTCGACCCAGACCGACCTGATCATCCTCACGCACGACACCAAGGAAGGCACGCTCGACGATGCGCTGGCCGAATTGCAGGCGCTGCCGACCGTGCTCGCACCGATCGTGCGCATCCGCAAGGAAGAGCTGAGCTGATGCGCTATCTCTCCACCCGGGGCGACAGCACGCCGCGAAAGTTCTGCGACATCCTGCTCGAAGGCCTCGCGCCCGATGGCGGGCTGTACCTGCCCGAGCGCTACCCGCAAGTCGACGCCGCCACGCTCGCACGCTGGCGCGAACTGCCGTACCACGCGCTGGCCTTCGAGATCCTCTCGCTCTACATCGACGACATTCCGGCGGCCGACCTGAAGGCGCTGTGTGCCAGGACCTACACCGAGGAGGTGTTCGGCACGCCCGACATCGTGCCGCTGCGCGAACTCGAGGACGGGGTCTACCTCGAGGCGCTGTCGAACGGCCCGACGCTCGCCTTCAAGGACATGGCGATGCAGCTGCTGGGCAACCTGTTCGAGTACGAGCTGGCGCGCCGCGGCGAAGAACTCAACATCCTCGGTGCGACCAGCGGCGACACCGGCAGCGCGGCCGAGTACGCAATGCGCGGCAAGCAGGGCGTGCGCGTGTTCATGACCTCGCCGGAGGGCCGCATGAGCCCGTTCCAGCAGGCGCAGATGTTCAGCCTGCAGGATGCGAACATCCACAACATCGCGATCGCCGGCGTGTTCGACGATTGCCAGGACATCGTCAAGGCGGTGTCGAACGACCTCGAATTCAAGCGCAAGTACAGGATCGGCACGGTCAATTCGATCAACTGGGCACGGCTGCTCGCGCAGGTCGTCTACTACTTCGCCGGCTACTTCCAGGCAGCCGCGAGCAACGACAGGCCCGTGAGCTTCACGGTCCCGTCGGGCAACTTCGGCAACGTCTGCGCCGGCCATGTGGCGCGCATGATGGGCCTGCCGATCCACACACTGGTGGTGGCCACCAACGAGAACGACGTGCTCGACGAATTCTTCCGCACCGGCGTCTACCGCGTGCGTGCGGCGGCCGACACGCACGAGACGTCGAGCCCGTCGATGGACATCAGCAAGGCCAGCAACTTCGAGCGCTTCGTGTTCGACCTGCTGGGGCGTGATGCCGGCAGGCTGCGGGGCCTGTTCGAAGGCGAACTGGGACGCACCGGCCGTTTCGATCTGAGCGCCGACCCGGCCTTTGCCGAGGCTGCCGCCCGCTTCGGGTTCAGCAGCAGCCGCAGCACGCATGCCGACCGCCTCGCCACGATCCGCGACACCGACAAGCGCTTTGCGACCCTGATCGACACGCACACGGCCGACGGCCTCAAGGCCGCACGCGAGCACCTCGTGCCCGGCGTGCCGATGGTCGTGCTCGAAACCGCGCTTCCCATCAAGTTCGCCGAGACCATCGTCGAGGCGCTGGGCCACGAGCCGGACCGCCCGGCGCGCTTCGTCGGCATCGAGGCACTGCCGAAGCGCGTCGTTCGCTTGCCGGCGGATGCGCAGGCCGTGAAGACCTACATTGCGCAGCACTGTGATTGACCAAGAGATCGGCGCCCGCGCATGAAAGTGATCGGCTTCGCCGGCTATTCCGGTTCGGGCAAGACGACCCTCGTGGAGCGTCTGATCCCCGTGCTGAAGCTGCACGGCCAGCGCGTGTCGGTGGTCAAGCACGCGCACCACAAGTTCGACATCGACCATGCGGGCAAGGACACGCACCGCCACCGTGAAGCCGGAGCTTTCGAGGTGGTGGTCGCGTCCGATCGCCGCCTCGCGCTGATCCGCGAGTTCGAGCAGCCGGCGCAGCTCAGCGTGCACCACCTCATCGCCGAACTCTACGAAGGGGTCGACTGGGTGCTGGTCGAAGGCTTCAAGCACAGCGACCTGCAAAAGATCGAAGTCTGGCGCACCCCGTCGGCGGGTGAAGCCGCGCGACCGGCGCGCTATCCGGAGGACGACTTCGTCACTGCGATCGCCACCGATTCGGCCGCCAGCCTGCCGGTGCCGACCGGTCTGCCGGTCTTCGATCTCGACGACCCCGAGGCCATTGCGCAATGGCTGATCGACAGCGGTGAGCGCTTCGACTACAACCCCGAGCACTATGGTTGACGCAAAACGCCCCCCCCTGATGCCGCTGGACGAGGCGCTTGCGAGCCTGCTCGCGAAGGCGACGCCCGTGCTCGGCAGCGAAAGCATCTCCACCTTCGAGGCCGACGGCCGTGTGCTGGCGCAGGACGTGGTTTCCGGCCTCACGGTCCCGCCACGCGACAACAGTTCGATGGACGGCTATGCGGTGCGCGCGGCCGACTGCACGGCCCCCGGCGTGGTGCTCGCGGTGGCACAGCGCATTCCGGCCGGCACGGTCGGGGGCCCGCTCGCCGTGGGGACGGCTGCGCGCATCTTCACCGGTGCGCAGATCCCCGAAGGCGCGGACGCGGTGGTGATGCAGGAAGACACGACCGCGCTGCCGCAGGAGGGCACGCTCGGTCGCGTGCAGGTCGATGTCACGCCTGCGGCCGGCCAGTGGATCCGCCGCGCGGGGGAAGACGTGTCGGCCGGCGACGTGGTGCTGGCCCGCGGCGAGCGATTGACGCCTGCGGCCCTCGGTCTCGCGGCGAGCGTCGGCTTCGACCGTCTCCAGGTCGCACGCAAACCCCGCGTCGCGCTGCTGTCCACCGGCGACGAACTCGTGATGCCGGGCGAGGTGCCGCCCGGGGCGATGAAGCCCGGCGCCATCTACAACTCCAACCGTTTCTTCATGCGCGCGCTGCTGCACCGGCTCGGCTGCGAAGTCGACGACCTCGGCATCGTGCCGGACAACCGCGAAGCCACCATCGACGCGCTGCGCGCGGCGGCGCGGGACAACGACCTGATCATCACCACCGGCGGGGTGTCCGTCGGCGAGGAAGACCACATCAAGGCTGCCGTGCAGGCGCTCGGCGAATTGCAGCTGTGGTCTTTGTCGATGAAGCCCGGCAAGCCCTTCGCCTACGGCCGCATTGGGACCACGCACGTCACCGGGCTGCCCGGCAACCCGGTGTCGAGCTTTCTCACCTTCCTGTTGCTGGTGCGACCGTTCCTGTTGACGCTGCAGGGCGCGACGCGCGTGGCGCCGCAGCCGATGGCGGTGCGTGCCGACTTCGACTGGCCGCGCGCAGACCGGCGCCGCGAGTTCCTGCGCGCGCGCCGCAACGCCGCCGGCGGGCTGGACCTGTTCGCCAACCAGAGCTCGGGCGTGCTCACCTCGACCGTGTGGGGCGACGGTGTGATCGACACGCCGGCGGGCCAGCCGTTCAAGGCCGGCGACCTGGTCCAGTTCATCTCGTTCGCGTCGCTGCTCGCATGATGCGGATCACGGTGCGCTATTTCGCCTCGGTGCGCGAGGCGCTCGGCACGGGCCGCGAGACGCTCGAGACGCAGGCCGCCACGCTCGGCGCGCTGCGCGACGAACTCATCGATCGAGGCGAACCCTATGCGAGCGCGCTGGCCAGGGGCCGGGCCGTGCGCATGGCGCTCGACCAGGTCATGAGTGCCGAATCGGCGGGGCTGGCGGAGGGCAGCGAGATCGCTTTCTTTCCGCCCGTGACCGGCGGGTAGCCGGGCCTACATCACCCCGAAGGTCTCGAGCGCCTTGCAGGCGCTCATGCCGCCGCGGATCGCATCGGCCACCTTGTTTTCGGTGCGCACCTTCTCGAGCGCCTTGGCGATGGCCTCGGCCTCGACCGCGCGCGGGATCGCGATCACGCCTTCCCGGTCGCCGAACAGCAGGTCGCCCGGGGCGATGCGCACGCCGTCGATCTCGATCGTGCAGCGGTAGTCGATGACCTGGCCGCGCACACCCTGGTCCTGCGCGTAGGTACCGCGGCAAAACACGGTGAAACCGAGCGCCTCGATCTCGTTGGCGTCGCGCACATAGCCGTCGAGGATCGCGCCAGCCGCCTTCAGGTGCTGTGCGCGTGTCGACATCAGGCCCCCCCACAGCGCGTAGCGCAGCGACGAGCCGGTCGCGATGTAGATCTCGCCGGGCTGCAGGTCGTCCAGCGCCTCCAGCATCAGGCCGAAGGGTTTGCCCGCGAGCGGCCCTTTGGAGCGCGTGCCGTCGTTGATGACGTCGGCTTCCAGCACCGGCATGGCTCGGCCGATGAGGCGCATGGTTTTCTCGAGCGGTGCGATGCCGGCCGGCAGGAACTGGCGCTGGTAGCCCATCGTGTCGAGCACGTCGCCGACGGCGGCGACGAAGAGCTCCTCTCGCATCTGCTGGAACAGGACGACGTCCTTGGAAGGGGTCATGGTGGTTGTGTCTCCGCGAGTGTCGAAAAGGGTCGATCCTACGCAAGCTCGGCGTAGAGCGCGCGCAGCCGTTCGCGCATCGCTTCGCCCGCGCGGGTCATCGGCGCGCGCAGCGTCTCGCCCATACAGCCCTCGAGCGCCAGCGCGACCTTCAACGGCGCGGGATTGGGCTCCGAGAAGAGCAGTTCGATCAATGGCACCAGCGGTTGCCATAGCGCACGCGACTCGGCCAGCCTGCCTTCGCGCAGCCATCGCACCACGCGTACAAAATCTTCGGTGCGCAGATGGGCGCTGGCGGTGATCGCGCCCGCACCGCCTTCGGCCATCGTGGCGAAGAGCTGCGCATCTTCGCCGGCCAGCACCTGCAGCCGGCCATCGGCGATCAGCGCGCGTGTCTTTGCTGCATCGCCGCCGCAATCCTTGATGGCGACGATGTTCGGGTGGGCGGCCAGGGCGAGGAGGGTCTCGCGATCCAGTGTGGCGCCGGTGCGGTAAGGGATGTCGTAGAGCACCAGCGGCGCGGCGCTTGCATCCGCGATGGATGTGAACCAGTCGATCAGGCCTTGCTGCGACGGCCGGATGTAATGTGGCGCCGGCACCAGCAGTGCTGTCGGGGCTTCCCGGTTGAGCCGCTGTACCCAGGCCAGGGTCTGGCCGAGGTGGTAGCCCGAAAGACCCACGATGCGCGGCAACGCGGGTGCTGCCACGGCCACGGTTTCGAGTGCGGCCAGCTGCTCACCCTCGTCGAGCGCGGCCGCTTCCCCGGTCGAGCCGCAGACGACCGTGCCGGTGACCCCGGCCGTGGCAAGCCGCTGCGCCAGGCGGGCGAGCGCGGCGTGATCGACGGCACCATCGGTGGCGAAGGGTGTGACCAGGGGCACCCAGAGGCCGGACAGGTCGACGCAAGAAGAGTTGGCAGGGATGGACACGCAGGTTTCCTTTCAGGAATCGACCGATGGAATGAACCACCGTCGGCTGCGCGCACGTCAACACAAGGGGAGGCCGGGGGAGGCTCCTGAGTTCCGTCGCTCATCCGACGACGGAACCTCGGCTCCGGTCAGACGAGCTTTGGTTTTTTGCTTTTGGCGCCCCGGCGCGCGGCAGCCTGGCCTTCGAACGAAGGCCGGCGGCGGAGCGCGGTGCAGAGCGACATGGCCTGCAATGTAGCGGTTCTGCGCCGATGCCACAATTTGGGCATGACTTCGCCTCCGCGTGTTCTTGTCCAGGCCGCCGATTTCGACCTCGGTGCGGAGATCGCGCTGCTGCGCGCAGCCGATGCGCGCGTCGGTGCCGTCTGCAGCTTCGTCGGCACCGTGCGCGATCGCAACGACGGCAGCGCGGTCGCGTCGATGGAGCTGGAGCACTACCCCGGCATGACCGAGAAGGCCATCGAGGCCATGATCGACGAGGCGCATCGCCGCTTCGACATCCTCTGTGCGCGCGTGATCCACCGCGTCGGGCTGCTGCAGCCGATCGACCAGATCATGATGGTCGCGGTGGTCTCGGCGCACCGGGGCGAGAGCTTCAGGGCCTGTGAGTTCCTGATGGACTATCTCAAGACCCAGGCCCCGTTCTGGAAAAAGGAACAGACGCCCGAAGGCGCCCGTTGGGTCGATGCGCGCGTGGCCGACGACGCCGCGCTGGCGCGCTGGGGCATCGACGCCACCAACGCCTGAGAGCGCCTCCTGCCTTGACGCGGGCAGCCACGGAACCGGCTTCGCCGGGCCGAAGGCTGCGCCCCCGGTAGGGGGAGGGCGAAGGCGACACGCAGTGCGCCGCAGCCTGGGGGCGAGCTCTATTTCGGTACGAACCCGCTCGCCTGAATGATCTTTTCCCAGGTCTGCGTGTAGGTGCGCACGCGGCCGGCGAACTGGCCTTGCGGCTCGTAGGCCACGTTCAGGCCCAGCGTGGTCAGCTTCTGCTTGATGTCGGGCATGGCCAGCACTTTTTGCAGCGCCGCCCCGAAGCGGTCGATCACCGGCTGCGGCGTACCGACCGGTGCAAACACGCCGTAGTACGGATAGTCGTCCAGGTTGGGTAAACCCAGCTCAGTGAAGGTCGGCACGGCCGGCAGCAACGGCTGGCGCTTCGCGCCGATCACGGCCACGATGCGCACCTTGCCAGCCTTGTGGTTCTCGATGAAGTCCGGCACCGACGCGATGCCGGCGCTGATCTGGTTGCCGAGCATGTCGGCGGTCATCGGTGCACTGCCGCGGTAGGGTGCGGCCTGCACGTCGATCCTGTACTTGTCGCCGATCATCTTGACGAGAAACTCCGGTATCGAACCGGGTGCCGGCACGCCGATGGTGTCCTTGCCGCCACGCTGCGTCCGGACCCACTTGACGTACTCGTCGATGGTCTTGGCCGGCGTGGCGCCAGAGACCGCCAAAACGTTGGCGAAGGTCGCGAACCCGGCCACCGGCACGAAGTCGCTTGCCGGGTTGAAGCCCGGGTTCTTCACGACCTGCGGAAGGATCGAGATCGAATGGTCGTGCGACAAGAAGAGCGTGTGGCCATCGGCCGGCGCAGCCTTCAGCGCCTGCGCGGCGATCTGGCCACCCGCGCCGGCACGGTTCTCGACCACCACCGGCGCGCCCAGTTCGTCCTTGAGCTTCTCGCCGAGCATTCGTGCGATGGCGTCGGTGCCGGCGCCGGCCGGGAAGCCGACGAGCAGGCGGATCGGCGTGCCGCCTTGCGCTTGCGCAAGACCCGGAAGGCCCAGGGAGGCTACAACGAGGCCGAGCGCGAGCGCCCGGCGCACCGGTTGAACACGCTGCGTTGAAAAAACCATGATCGACTCCAATCCAGTGAGATAAGTGGGCTACGGTGCAATAGCCGTGCCTGATTTCGCCCGAGCCCTTGAAGCGGGCCGGAGCGGTCCTATTTTGAATGCAGGAACCCACACCATGCGACAAGACCAACTCACCACCAAATTCCAGGAAGCGCTGGGCGACGCACAGTCGCTCGCGCTCGGCAACGACAACGCCTACATCGAGCCGGTGCACCTGCTGGCGGCCATGCTGCGTCAGGCCGAAGGGCCGCGCGCGCTGCTCGAGCGGGCCGGCGTGAACGTGCCGGGCCTGACCCAGGCGGCCGAGGCGGCGATCAAGAAGCTGCCCCAGGTGCAGGGCCAGGATCAGGTGCAGGTCGGCCCCGAACTCAACAAGCTGCTGCAGGCGACCGAGAAAGAGGCGATCAAGCGCAAGGATCAGTTCATTGCCGGCGAGCTCTACCTGCTGGCGCTCGCCGACAGCAAGGCCGAGATCGGCAACATGGCGCGCAGCCATGGCGTGACGCGCAAGTCGCTCGAAGCCGCCATCGACGCGGTGCGCGGCGGGCAGGGCGTGAACAGCGCCGATGCCGAAGGCCAGCGCGAGGCGTTGAAAAAATACACGATGGACCTGACCGAGCGCGCCCGACTGGGCAAGCTCGACCCGGTGATCGGCCGCGACGAGGAAATCCGCCGCGCGATCCAGGTGCTGCAGCGCCGCACCAAGAACAACCCGGTGCTCATCGGCGAACCCGGCGTGGGCAAGACCGCCATCGTCGAAGGCCTGGCGCAACGCATCGTGGCGGGCGAAGTGCCCGACTCGCTCAAGGGCAAGCGCGTGCTGTCGCTCGACATGGCGGCGCTGCTGGCGGGTGCCAAGTTCCGCGGCGAGTTCGAGGAACGCCTGAAGACCGT
>SEGN01000075.1 GCA_004211245.1 Variovorax sp. | reverse complement strand
CTGAGGTTGACCAGCGCGCCGAACGCCGCACTGTGCGGATGGAAGCTGCGCTCGCCGACCGCAAAGCGCGTGACCTCGGGATCGGGATAGCCGAGCGAAGTCACCTTCACCTGCTCCGTGCGTGCACCGAAGCTCAGCTTGCCCCAGGGCATGCCCAGCTCCTCGTGCACGAACAGCGCATCCGTGCGCGTGCGGCTGTGCGGGGCGAAGGCTTCCTCGCCGTCGGCCGAGAACCGGTTGCGCTCGCTGCTGAATCCGATCAGGCCTTCGAGGTTGCCGATCTTGCGGTGCCGCGCCTCGATGCGCAGGTCGCTGCTCCTGCTCGCGAAGGTGGTGCCGGCTTGCGCCCCTTCGAACTCGGTGTGGCGGTAGTCGGTGCTGCTCGCTTTGGCATGGATGCTGGCGAAAATGCCGCTGCGTGTTCGCCATTCGCCTTCGAGCGCATAGCGATCGGACTTCATGCCGATGGTCACGTCGTCCTCGGCCACCGTGCCGTACGTGCTGCGGTAGCTGCTGGCCGACGCGCCGATGTAGCCCTGGTCGAAGAACAACGAGCCACCGAGCGCGCCACCGCGCGCCTCGTTGGCCGAGTTGCAGATGCGGCGCGCCAGCCACGGCGAACCGGGCCTGCCGCAGCCGAGTTCGATCGGCACAGCGACGTCGTCGGAACGCCGGTCGAAGGCATCCACGTGCAATGCATAGCGTTCGTTGCCGCCCTCGAGCAGCACCCCGCCACTCTTCTCCTTGTTGCCGGTCGCATAACCGAGGTCGGCACGGCCGCCGAAACCGTTGACGGGCTCGCTCGGAATGCGGTTGTCGATGAGGTTGACGACACCGCCGACCGCGCTGCCGCCGTACTGCAGCGCGGAAGGCCCTCTCAGCACCTCGATGCGCTCGGTCACGAGGGCGTCGACCGGCACCGCGTGGTCGTAGCTCAAGGCCGAAGCGTCGGGCGCCGCGCCGCCGTTCTGCAGGATGCGGATGCGGTCGCCGTCCTGGCCACGGACGATGGGCCGGCTCGCGTTGGGACCGAAATAGCTGCTGCTCACGCCGGGCAAGCCGTCGATCGTCTCGCCCAGAGTGGATTGCGAGCGCAGCAACAGCGCATCGCCCGACAGCGAAGTGGTCGGGGCGATCAGTTCAGCCGCACCGAGCGGGTTGCCGGTGACGGTGATTTCCTTGAGCGTGTCGGACTGGGCGAACGCCGGAGAAGCAAGAAGCGAAAGAACGGCCGCGCCAATGGCGCAGCGACGAAACGGGGATGTCATGGGAAAAGCTCTCGTTGAATCAGTGCACAGCCGGCCGCGGCCCCATGCACAGGGGCGCAGCAACCGGAAAGTCAGAGGGGATTCAGCGAGAAGAAGGCGGGCCGCGCGCGTCGAACAGCGCAACCCATCGGGCCAGCGCCTGGCCCTCGAGATAGTCGAAGACGGCCACCGGCAACACCAGCGGCAGGACGATCATCGGCACGCCGAGCGCGGCCGGCCCGTGGGCCAGCTGGTCGTAGAGCCGGCAGTCGGCATCCTCGTGGTGCTGGCCGAACAGCGTGAGCACCCAGTGGCCATGCGCATGCAAGCCCCCTGTGTCGGCGGCCGGCTGCACCGCCGCCGCATGCGGCAACCCGGGCACGTGCACGCTGCGGTGCACGAGCCCGAGCGTGCCGGCCACCCACAGCGCCACCATCAAGGCGACAAGCAGGGCGGCCTGGCGGCTGCCGGAAGGGCGGCGAAGCGCTGGCAAGAAGGTCCTCAGTCCTTGACCTTCGACGCGAACGTCTTGCGGAACTTCTCGACCTTGGGCCCGACCACGAAGGCGCAATAGCCCTGGTTCGGGTTGTTCGCGAAGTAGTCCTGGTGATAGGCCTCGGCGGTCGAGTAGTCCGCGAGCGGCACCACCTCGGTGACGATCGGCGATTTGTAGGTCTTGCTTTCGACCATCTCGCGGATCACCGACTCGGCGACCGCGCGCTGCGCGTCGCTGGTGGTGTAGATGCCACTGCGGTATTGCGTGCCGGTGTCGTTGCCCTGCCGGTTCAGCGTGGTCGGGTCGTGCACGACGAAGAAGATTTCGAGGATTTCGCGCAGGCTGGTCTGCGTCGGATCGAACTCGACCTTGACCACCTCGACCGCGCCGGTGCGGCCGGTACAGACCTGTTCATAGGTCGGGTTCTTCACGTGGCCGTTGGAATAACCCGACTCCACGTCGGTCACGCCCTGCACCCGGTCGAACACCGCCTCGGTGCACCAGAAGCAGCCGCCGCCGAGGACGATGGATTCAGTGGAAGACATATCAAACTCCGTTGCTGTGAAAAGCGCGAGCCCGGTATTGTGGCGGCTTGACGGGGCGCAAGGGGCTCACTACATTACTAACCCGTCAGTCATTAACATCGCATGCCCACTCCCCGCTCTTTCGTCGACAAGCTCTGCCCGGTGCGTGCCAAGCGCGAGCGTCGCAAGGAGGCGCGTCCGGGCGAGCTGCTGGAAGCAGCGCTCGACCTGTTCGTGGAGAAGGGCTTTGCCGCCACGCGTTCCGAAGAGGTGGCGGCGCGGGCCGGGGTTTCCAAGGGCACCCTCTTTCTTTACTTCCCGAGCAAGGAAGAACTCTTCAAGGCCGTGGTGCGCGAGAACGTGGCGGGCCGCTTCATCGAGTGGAATCAGGAATTCGACGCCTTCGAGGGCAGCACGCCCGACATGCTGCGCTATGTGATGCGCGTCTGGTGGGAGCGGGTCGGCGCCACGCGCTTCTCGGGCATCACCAAGCTCATGATGAGCGAGGGCAACAACTTTCCCGAGCTCGCCGCCTTCTACCAGTCCGAAGTGGTGCGACCGGGGCACGCCCTGCTTCGCCGTGTGCTGGAACGCGGCATCGCACGCGGCGAGTTCAAGCCGATGGACGTGAACCTTGGCATCTACAGCGTGGTGGCACCGATGATTTTCCTCACTCTGGCGAAACACTCGAGCGGCATCTGCGTCGACCCGTCGACGGCGCTCGATCCCGAGCAGTACATCGCCCTGCAGGCCGAGACGGTGCTGGGCGGCCTGTGTACGCCCACCGGTTACGCGGCATGAGAAAGCACTGGGTCCGCTGGGCGCTGGCGGCGCTCGTGCTGATGGCGATCGCGGGTGGCGTGCTGCGCGCGATTTCAGCGCGCAAGGCGCAGCAGGCCGCGGTCGCCACGGCGGCAGTGCCCACCGAAACCGAAGTCACGCTGAACCCGGCCGAGGTCGTGCGCGCACTACCGCGCGAATTGGCGCAGACGCTGCCGCTGTCGGGCACGCTGCGCGCGGTCGATTCGGCCGTGGTCAAGGCGCGTGTGGCAGGCGAGCTCACGGGGCTCACGGTGCGCGAGGGCGACACGGTCATGGCCGGCCAGGTGATTGCGCGCATCGACCCGCTCGAGTCCACCTCGCGCCTGCGCCAGGCGCAGGAGCAGGCCGATTCGGCCGCAGCGCAGGCCGAGGTGGCGCAACGCACCTTCGACAACAACAAGGCGCTGGTCGACCAGGGTTTCATCTCGCGCACCGCGCTCGACACCTCGCAGTCGAACCTGAACGCGGCACGCTCGACGCACCGCGCCGCGCTGGCCGCGGTGGAGGTGGCACGCAAGTCGCTCAGCGACACGGTGCTCAGAAGCCCGATCTCCGGCCAGGTCGCGCAGCGCCTGGCGCAGCCGGGCGAGCGCATCGCCGTCGATGGGCGCGTGGTCGAAGTGGTCGACCTGAGCCGCATCGAGGTGGAGGCCACGCTTGCGGCCGCCGACTCGGTCGCGGTGCAGGTCGGCCAGCGCGCCACGCTGCAGATCGAAGGCAGCACGCCCGGTGCGGTGCCGGGCGACCGGCAGGTCGGCGCGAGCGTGGTGCGCGTCAACCCGAGCGCGCAGGCCGGCAGCCGCAGCGTGCTGGTCTACCTGCGACTCGACAGCGCCGCCGGCTTCCGGCAGGGCCTGTTCGCGCAAGGCCGCATCGACGTGGGGCGCAGCACCGCGCTCGCGCTGCCCCTGACCGCAGTGCGCATCGACAAGCCGGCACCCTATGTGCAGGCCGTGGTCGACGGTCGCATCGTCCACCGGCCGGTGCAGACCGGCCTGCGCGGTCAGGTCGACGGACAGACGCTGGTGGCCGTCACGGGCGTGCCGGACGGCGCCCTGGTGGTGGCCGGCACCGTCGGCCCGCTGCGCGAAGGCACGCGCGTCAAGCTCGCCGCGCCCGCCGCGGCGCCCTGAACGTCCAGCCATGTGGTTCACCCGCGTCAGCCTGCGCAACCCCGTGTTCGCCACGATGCTGATGCTGGCGCTGGTGGTGCTCGGCATCTTCTCGTACCAGCGATTGCAGGTCGACCAGTTCCCGAACATCGACTTGCCGGTGGTGGTGGTGATCACCGAATACCCCGGCGCCTCGCCGGAGATCGTCGAGAGCGAGGTCACCAAAAAGGTGGAGGAAGGCGTCAACTCGATCGCCGGCATCAACGCCCTCACCTCGCGCAGCTACGAAGGCCAGTCGGTGGTCATCGTCGAGTTCCAGCTGTATGTCGATGGCCGCAAGGCGGCCGACGACGTGCGCGAGAAGGTCGCCGCGGTGCGGCCGTTGTTCCGCGACGAGGTGAAGGACCCGCGCGTGTTGCGCTTCGACCCGGCGTCGCGACCTGTCTGGTCGGTGGCTGTCCTGCCCGACCCGGCAGCGAAGCAGAAGCCCAGTGCGGTCGAGCTCACCAACTGGGCCGACCAGGTGCTCAAGAAGCGGCTCGAGAACGTGCGCGGCGTGGGCTCGGTCACGCTGGTGGGCGGCACCAAGCGCGAGATCAACCTCTACCTGAATCCGCCGGCCATGGAAGCGCTGGGCGTGAGCGCCGACCAGGTGGTGAGCGCGGTGCGCAACGAGAACCAGGCGCTGCCGGTAGGCTCGGTGCGCTCGCTCGAGCAGGACCGCGTGGTGCAGATCGACGCGCGCATGGAAAGGCCGGAGGATTTCGGCCGGATCATCGTCAGCCGCAAGGGTGGCGCGCCGATCCGTGTCGATCAGGTCGCGCGCGTGGCCGATGGCGCGCAGGAGATCGAGAGCCTCGCGCTCTACAACGGCCAGCGCACGCTGCTGCTGTCGGTGCAGAAGGCGCAGGACGAGAACACCATCGGCGTGGTCGACGGCCTGGTCAAGGCCATTGCCGAGATCCGTCCGCAGCTGCCGCCCGGCATCGTGCTCCAGCCGATCCTGGACGCTTCGCGCCCGATCCGCGTGGGCGTCGAGAACGTGCGGCAGACACTGATCGAAGGCGCGCTGCTCACCGTGCTGATCGTGTTCCTGTTCCTGAACTCGTGGCGCTCGACCGTCATCACCGGGCTGACGTTGCCGATCGCGCTGATCGGCACCTTCTGGTTCATGCAGATGTTCGGCTTCACGATCAACATGGTGACGCTGATGGCGCTGTCGCTGTGCGTGGGGCTGCTGATCGACGACGCGATCGTGGTGCGCGAGAACATCGTGCGCCATGTGCAGATGGGCAAGCCGCCCTACCAGGCGGCACTCGACGGCACGCAGGAGATCGGCCTTGCGGTGCTGGCCACCACGCTCTCGATCGTCGCGGTGTTCCTGCCGATCGGCTTCATGGGCGGGATCATCGGCAAGTTCTTCCACGAGTTCGGCATCACCATCGTGGCGGCCGTGCTGATCTCGATGTTCGTGAGCTTCACGCTCGACCCGATGCTGTCGAGCCTGTGGCACGACCCCGCCATCGACAAGCACGGCAAGCGCGGAGCCCCCATCACCTTCTACGACCGGACCATCGGCCGCGTGACCGGCTGGTTCGACGACGCCACCGAGAAGATGGCCGAGGGCTATCAGGTCATCCTGCGCTGGTCGCTGATGCACCGGCTCGCGACCGTGCTGGCGGCCATCGGCATCTTCGTCGGCAGCGTGTTCATGGTGCCGCTGCTGGGCACGGAGTTCGTGCCCAAGGCCGACTTCTCCGAAACCACGATCACGTTCTACACCCCGGTCGGCTCCTCGCTCGAAGTCACCGAAGCCAAGGCGCGCCAGGTCGAAGGCATCCTGCGCGAAATGCCCGAGGTGCGCTACACGCTGAGCACCATCAACACCGGCGATGCGCAAGGCAAGATCTACGCGAGCATCTACGTGCGTCTGGTCGACCGCAAGGACCGCAGCCGAAGCGTCGATGCGATGTCGTCCGTGCTGCGCGAGCGACTGCGCGCCATCCCGGGCATCACCGTCACGCACGTCGGCCTGCGCGATTCGGTCGGCGGCAACAAGGCCGTGGAGTTCTCGCTGCAGGGGCCCGACCTGAAAGAGCTCGAGCGGCTCACGGCCCTCGTCACCGAGCGCATCCGCACCATTCCCGGCCTGGTCGACATGGACTCGAGCTTGAAACCGAACAAGCCGACCGTCAGCATCGTGGTGCGGCGCGACGCGGCGTCCGACCTGGGCCTGGGCGTGGCACCCATCGCAAACGCCTTGCGCACGCTGGTGGCGGGCACCACCGTCGGCAACTGGCGCGCGCCGGACGACCAGACCTACGACGTCAACGTGCGACTCGCGCCCGAGGTGCGCAACGCGCCGGCCGACCTGGCGCGGCTGCCGTTCGCGAGCACCGCGATGGGCGCCAACGCCGACGGCAGCAGCCGCATCGTGCGCCTGCAGCAGGTGGCCGACGTGCGCGAGTCGACCGGGCCGAACCAGATCAACCGCCGGGCACTCGCGCGCGAGGTGTCGATCAATGCCAACACGGCCGGCCGCTCGGCCGGCGAGGTGTCCGCCGACGTGCGCGCCGCGCTCGAAGGCGTCGCGTTCCCGCCGGGCTACGCGTGGCAGTTCAGCGGTTCGACCAAGAACATGCAGGAGTCGTTCGGCTATGCGGTGTCGGCTCTGGCGCTGGCGATCATCTTCATCTACATGATCCTGGCCAGCCAGTTCAAGAGCTTCCTGCAGCCGCTGGCGCTGATGACTGCGCTGCCGCTCACGCTGATCGGCGTGGTGCTGGCGCTCCTGATGTTCCGCTCGACCCTGTCGATGTTCTCGGTCATCGGCATCGTGATGCTGATGGGCCTGGTCACCAAGAACGCGATCCTGCTGGTCGACTTCGCGATTCGCGCGCGCGAGCCGGCGGTGGCCGACGACGGCAGCATCACGCCCGGACTGCCGCGCGCAGAGGCGCTGCTGCTGGCCGCGCGCGTGCGGCTGCGCCCCATCCTGATGACCACGCTGGCGATGATCTTCGGGATGGTGCCGCTGGCCTTCGCGCTCAGCGAAGGTTCGGAACAGCGCGCGCCGATGGGCCAGGCGGTGATCGGCGGGGTCATCACTTCCTCGCTGCTCACGCTGGTGGTGGTGCCGGTGGTTTACTGCTACCTCGACGATCTCGCCGACTGGGCCCGACGGCGCTGGCTGGCAAAGCCGGCCCTGCCCGCAGGCCCCACACCTAAAATCAAGGGTTTGTCCTGACCCGACGGAGAAAGACCATGAACCCCAACGCGAACCCCACCCTGGCGCACCTGCGCTTCAACATGATCGAGCAGCAGATCCGCCCCTGGGACGTGCACGATCCGGCCATCCTCGAACTGCTGGCCGAGATCCGTCGCGAGGATTACGTGCCGCCGGCCCACCGTGCGCTGGCTTTCTTCGACATGGAACTGCCCCTGGGCGACGGCAGCGTGCCCGGCGAGATCATGCTCGCTCCCAAGATCGAGGCCCGCACGCTGAACGACCTGCAGGTGCAGAAGCACGAGACGGTGCTCGAAATCGGCACCGGTTCCGGCTTCATGGCTGCGCTGCTGGCACACCGCGCGGCCAGCGTGCTCACGCTCGAGATCAACCCCCGGCTCGCCGCCAGCGCCACCGAAACGCTGCGTCGCAACGGCGTGAGCAACGTCGAGGTGCGCGAAGCCGACGGCTCGAAGCCGCTGCCGAGCGGCCCGAGCTTCGACGTGATCGTGCTGAGCGGCTCGGTCGCGAAGATTCCGCAGGGGCTGCTGGGCTCGCTCAAGGTCGGCGGGCGGCTGGCCGCGATCGTGGGCGATGAACCGATGATGCGCATGCACATCGTCACCCGCACCGGCGAAGGACAGTGGACGACCGCGCAGCCGTGGGACACGGTGGCGCCGCGCTTGCTGAACTTTCCCGAACCCTCGCGCTTCAGCTTCTGAGTGCGCTGTCCATGATCGATCAAGTCGCCCCCGCCGACCTGGCCGCGTGGTTCGCCGCCGACGCCGCGGCTCCCGCGGTGCTGCTGGATGTGCGCGAGCCATGGGAACGGCAGACCGCCAGCGTCACGCCGGCCGGCTTCAAGCTGTTGGCCATCCCGATGAACGAGATCCCGGCCCGGCTGGCCGAGCTCGAACCCGGCCAGCGCGTGGCCTGCCTCTGCCATCACGGCGCACGCAGCCAGCGCGTGGCGATGTTCCTGAACCAGAACGGATTCGACGCCCTGGCCAACGTGGCCGGCGGCATCGACGCCTGGTCGACCCAACAAGACGCCAGCGTTCCCCGCTACTGATTCTCCTCAAGGACTTTCCCTCATGACCGTGTTCCGGCTTCTCCCCCTCGCGGCGGCGCTCTCGATGGCCTCCCGGCGGTCGGGCTTTCGGCCGGCGCAACCCATACCGAGCTGGACGTCGACACGCCCTCGGCCAACGTCTCGCGCAAGCTCAACACGCAGACGGCGGGCATCAACGCCACGCAGCCGCTGTACCGGCCGGCGAACTGGGCCACCTACGAGCAGGGCAAGCGGCAGGCCGAGATCGCGCAGGCCGTGCTCACCGCGGCCGATCAGGACATCGTGGTGCGCGTGAGCCAGGGCTACTTCGACGTGCTGGCCAGCCAGGACAGCCTGGCGCTGGTGCGCGCGCAGAAGGTCGCCGTGGCCGAACAGCTGGCTTCCGCCAAGCGCAACTTCGAGGTCGGCACTTCGACCATCACCGACTCGCGCGAGGCGCAGGCCCGATATGACCTCGTCATCGCACAGGAGATTGCGGCGGAGAACGACCTGCAGGTCAAGAAGATCGTGCTCGACCAGCTGGTCGGCCGGACCGGCACCGTGCCGACGCCCCTGGCCGCGCCGGTGACCCTGCCCGCCCTGCTGCCGGCGGACATCAACGCCTGGGTCGCGCAGGCCGAGGCGGTGCATCCGTCGATCCTGCAGGCGCGGCTGGCGGTCGACGTGGCCGGGCTCGAAGTGCAGAAGGCGCAGGCCGGCCACAAGCCCACGCTGGATGCACAGCTCGGCTACAACGTCAGCAACAATCCGCAGGGCACGAGCACCAGCGCCGGCAAGTCGCGCGTGGGTGCCGCGAGCGTGGGCGTGGTGTTCAACCTGCCGCTGTTCGCCGGGTTCGCCACCGAGAACCGCATCAAGGAAACACTGGCGCTCGAGGAGCAGTCGAGGCAGGTGCTCGAGTCCACGCGCCGCAGCGTGACGCAGGCCACCCGCTCGGCCTACCTCGGCCTGGTGTCGGGCGCCGGCCAGGTCAAGGCGCTGGAAGCCGCGGAAGCGTCGAGCCAGAGCGCGCTCGATGCCAACCGGCTCGGCTACCAGGTGGGCGTGCGCATCAACATCGACGTGCTCAACTCGCAGAGCCAGCTGTTCCAGACCCGGCGCGATCTTTCGCAGGCGCGCTACAACGTGCTGCTGGGCAACCTCAGGCTGCGCCAGGCCAACGGCACACTGACCGAACAGGATCTGCAGGCCATCAACGCCACGCTGGCCCCGGCGGGCAGCGCCGCCGCCACGGCCTCGCCGACCGAGCCATCGGCCGCCACGCGCAGCCCCGTGCCCGTCACGCCCACCGCCATTCCGACCGTGCCACCGGTGCCGCAGCAGCCGTTCAATCCGGCGCCGCCGACGATGCCGTCGCCGCCGCCTCCGCCGGTGATCCTGAGTCCGCCGGTGCGTTAAGACGCCGCCGGGGCCGGTTCGGCGATCGCCAGCAGCGCCGCCGCCGTGCGCTGCGCGGCCCCGCGGTTGGACGACGAGAACGCCAGCGCGGCCTGCACCATCGCTTCGTGGCGCACCGGGTCGGCCACCAGTGCCAACGCGGCCTTGATCGCGTGCTCCATGTCGGGCACGCGCTGCGCGGCGCCCGCGGCCAGCGAGAGTTCGGCGGCTTCCGCGAAATTGAAGGTCGAAGGCCCCATCACCACCGGGCAGGCGCAGGCGGCCGCCTCGATGAGGTTCTGGCCACCCAGCGGCGCGAAGCTGCCGCCAAGCAGCGCCACCTCGGCCAGACCGTAGTAGAGCGCCATCTCGCCGAGCGAATCGCCGAGCCAGATCTCGGCGTCGCCAGGCGCGTCGCCCGCGGTGCTGCGGCGCGCCACCGCAAAGCCATGGGACGCCACCAGGGCGGCCACTTCATCGAAGCGTTGCGGGTGCCGCGGGACGATCATCCACTGCACGTCCTGCACGCGCTTGGCGATCGAGTTGACGGCAGCCTGCACCGGCGGCACCGGGGAGGTCGCGCCGAAGCGCTTGAGCACTTCGAGAAACTGCTGTTCCTCGCCATCGCGCGAACTTGCGAACACCACCACCGGCTTGGGCAGCTTTTCGCGCAGGTTGGCCGCGGCCACGAGCTGGCGTGTGTCGGGCGCAGCGTCGAACTTCATGTTGCCGAACACGCCGGCGACCTTGGCACCGAGCGAGACGAGACGATGGGCATCCGCTTCGGTCTGCGCCCACACCGCCGCCAGCGCCGAGTAGGCGGGCCGTGCGAGCCAGCCCAGCCGCTCGGCGGAGGCGAGCGATTTTTCATTGAGCCGCGCGTTGGCCAGCACGAGCGGAATGCCGCGCTCGGCGCAGGCGGCCGTCATCTCGGGCCAGACTTCGGTTTCCATCAGCACGCCGATGCGCGGCGCGAAGCGGTCGAGAAAGCGCGCCACGGCGCCCGGCGTGTCCCAGGGCTGCCAGACCTGAATGTCGCCGGTCTGCAGCAGCTTGGCGCCCTCCTCGCGGCCGGTGGCGGTGCCGTGCGTGAGCAGCAGCCGGATGCCGGGCGCCTGGCGCCGCAGCTCGTCGATGAGGATCGCCGCGGCGCGCGCCTCGCCGAGCGACACGGCGTGGATCCAGCACCAGTCGGTGCCGGCCGGCGTGGTCGGGTAGTGGCCGAAGCGCTCTTCCACGGCGACCGCATAGCCGGGTTCGGCCACGGCACGGCGCCGCAGCTTTCGGCGAACGAGCGGCTGGATCAGCCAGGTGACGGCGCCATAGAGGCGCAGGGACAACGATCGCATGCGGCTCAATGCACCGCCATCAATGCGCAGCCTCTGCCAGCGTGGCGTCGGGTTTCACGGTCTTGAGCAGTGCCAGCATCATGTCCTGGATGCGGTGCAGCGCCGCATCGGTCTGGCCTTCGAAGCGCATCACGAGCACCGGCGTGGTGTTCGACGCGCGGATCAGGCCGAAGCCGTCCGGCCAATCGACGCGCAGGCCGTCGATGGTCGAGACCTTGGCGGGTGCGTCGAAGCGCGCGGACTTCACCAGCGTCTCGACCAGGCCATGCGGCTCGCCTTCCTTGCACTGCACGTTGAGTTCGGGCGTCGAGAAGCTGGTGGGCAGGCCGTTGAGGACGGCATTGGCATCGGGCGACTTGCTCAGGATCTCGAGCAGCCGGCAGCCGGCATAGGTGCCGTCGTCGAAGCCGAACCAGCGTTCCTTGAAGAAGATGTGGCCGCTCATCTCGCCGCCCAGCGGCGAGTCGAGCTCCTTCATCTTGGCCTTGATGAGCGAGTGGCCGGTCTTGTAGATCATGGCCACGCCGCCCGCGGCTTCGATGGCCGGGCCGAGACGCTGCGAGCACTTCACGTCGTAGATGATGGTGCCGCCCGGCACGCGCGAGAGCACGTCCTGCGCGAACAGCTGCATCTGGCGGTCCGGGAAGATGTTCTGCCCGTCCTTGGTGACGATGCCGAGCCGGTCGCCGTCGCCGTCGAAGGCCAGGCCCAGCTCGGCGTCGCCCTGCTGGAGCGCCGCGATCAGGTCCTTGAGGTTGTCGGGCTTGCTCGGGTCGGGGTGGTGGTTGGGGAAGTTGCCATCGACCTCGCTGAAGAGCTCGGTCACCTCGCAGCCGAGCGCGCGGAAGATGCCGGGCGCGGATGCACCCGCGATGCCGTTGCCCGAATCGACCACGATCTTCATGGGACGGGCCAGCCGGATGTCGCCGACGATGCGCTGCACATAGGCCGGCAGCACGTCGACGCTGCGCACGCTGCCGCCCGCGGCCAGCGTGGCGCTGCCTGCTTCCATCACGCGGCGCAGGGCCTGGATCTCGTCGCCGTAGATGGCGCGGCCGGCCAGCACCATCTTGAAGCCGTTGTAGTCCTTGGGGTTGTGGCTGCCCGTCACCTGGATGCCGCTGGTGCACAGCGTGTGCGCCGCGAAGTACAGCATCGGCGTGGTGACCGCGCCCACATCGATCACCTCGACGCCGGTGGCCACCAGGCCCTGGATCAGCGCCTGGGCCAGCGAAGGGCCCGACAGGCGCCCGTCGCGGCCCACCGCCACCGTCTTCTCGCCGGCCGCGCGCGCCGCGCTGCCGAAAGCCCGGCCGAGTGCTTCGGCGACCGCCACGTCGAGCGTGCTGGGCACGACGCCGCGGATGTCGTAGGCCTTGAAAATCGATGCGCTGAGCTGCATGGAAAGCGTCCCTTGGGGGTGTCTGAAAACGAAAGCATTGTAGGGGGCCACCCGGCGGGCCAGATGTCCGGAAACGGCCAGTTTCACAATGCCGCGCGCCTATGATCCGGCCATGTCCACCGCCGCCACCGCCAGCACCACCGGCCTCGAAGGCGATGCCTGCTACCTCGCCATGAAGACGCATGACGCGCGCTTCGACGGGACCTTTTTCACAGCCGTGACCTCCACCGGCATCTATTGCCGGCCGGTGTGCCGGGTGAAGCTGCCGCGGCGCGAAAACTGCCGCTTTTTCCGCCATGCGGCCCAGTGCGAGGCCGAGGGCTTCCGCCCGTGCCTGCGCTGCCGGCCCGAGCTGGCCCCGCGCGCCGCGAGCTGGTCGACCGAGGACGCCTCGCGCGTCCTCGCCCTGCAGGCGGCTCGCCTGATCGACGAGCCCGATGCCTGGAGCGAAGACAGTCCCGGGGCCGCGCAGGTCGCGGCGCGCATGGGCGTGAGCGACCGCCACCTGCGCCGCATCTTCGAAACGCAGTTCGGCGTGTCGCCGCTGCAGTACCTGCAAACGCGCCGGCTGCTCGCGGCCAAGCAACTGATCGCGGACACGCGCCTGCCCATGACGCAGGTCGCGCTGGCCAGCGGCTTTGCGAGCGTGCGCCGCTTCAACGCCGCCTTCGTGGCGCACTACAAGCTCAATCCGAGTGCGTTGCGACGTGCCGGCGCCAGCCGCGAGGACGGGCAGATCGAAGTGCGCCTCGGCTACCGACCCCCCTACGACACGGCTGCCATGCTCGGCTTCTTCGCACGTCGCGCGCTCGGCGGCGTGGAGGCCCTCGAAGGGACCGCCCTGTGCCGCACGCTGCGCGTTGTGCAGGGCACACGCGAGCACACCGGCTGGGTCGGCTTGCGCTTCGACACCGGTCGCGAGCAACTGCTGCTGTCGGTGAGCGACTCGCTGGCCGCGGTGCTGCCGGTGGTCATCAGCCGCGTGCGCGGCATGCTCGACCTCGATGCCGACCCCGGCCCGATCAACGCGGCATTGCATGCGCACTTTCCGCACGGCGACGGACTGCGCGTGCCCGGCACGCTCGACGGCTTCGAACTGGCGGTCCGCGCCGTGCTCGGCCAGCAGATCACGGTGGCGGCCGCACGCACCCTTGGCACGCGGCTGGTGGCCGCGTTCGGCGAGCCGGTCGCGACCCCGGTGGCGGGGCTGAGCCATCTGTTCCCCACGCCGGCCGCCATCGCAGCCGCGAGCGGCGACGCCCTCGGACAGTTGGGCATCGTGCGGCAGCGCCAGGCTGCCCTGCAGGCCATCGCGAGCGAACTGGCGGCCGGCCGGCTCGCGCTGCACCCGGGTGCCGACGTGCCCGCCACCCTTGCCGCATTGCAGGCCCTGCCGGGCATCGGCGACTGGACGGCGCAGTACATCGCCATGCGCGCGCTGCGCTGGCCCGACGCCTTCCCTGCCGGCGATGTGGCACTGCAGAAGGCGCTCGGCGTCACCGGCGCCAGGGCCGCGCACGACGCCTCGCTCGGCTGGCGCCCCTGGCGCAGCTACGCCGTGCTGCGTGCATGGCATTCCACCCCCACGACCATCCGGGACGCAACATGAAATTCAAGAATCCCGCTGCCATCTGCAGCACCCGCATCGACAGCCCGCTGGGCGGCATCACGCTCGCCGCCACCGACGCCGGTCTGGCCGGCCTCTGGTTCGACGCGCAGCGCCATGCGCCCGACATGGCCGGCTGGCGATCCGATGCCGACCACCCCGTGCTGCGCGCGGCCGTGGCGCAGGTGCACGACTACTTTGCCGGACGACGCAATGCGTTCGACCTGCCGCTCGACCTGTCGCACGGCACCGCGTTCCAGCAGGCCGTGTGGCAGGCGCTGCGCGCCGTTGCACCCGGCCAGACCACGAGCTACGGGCGCCTGAGCGCCGGCATCGGCAACCCGGCCGCCGTGCGCGCGGTGGGCGCCGCGGTCGGGCGCAACCCGATCAGCGTGATCGTGCCCTGCCATCGCGTGCTGGGCGCCGGCGGCGGACTGACCGGCTACGCGGGCGGGCTGCACCGCAAGAGCGCGCTGCTGGCGCTCGAGGGCGTGCTTTGAGCCCGGCCACGACGGCGCCGCACCCGCGCCGCTGGCTGGTCGACCTGGTCCTGCTCGCCGCGCTGTGGGGCGCATCGTTCCTGTTCATGCGCATCGGCTCGGCCGAGCTGGGGGCCCTGCCGACCGCCGCCATGCGCGTGGGCATCGCCACGCTCTTCCTGTTGCCCTGCCTGCTCATCGCCGGCCAGGGCGCCGCACTGGCGCGGCACTGGAAGGCGGCGCTGGGCATCGGCGTCTTCAATTCAGGCTTGCCTTTCGCGCTGTTCTGCTTTGCGCTGCTGACGGTGCCGACCGGGCTGGCCGCGGTCATCAACGCCACCGTGCCGATGTTCGGCGCGCTGGTGGCCTGGGCCTGGTTCCGCGACCGCCCGAGCGGCTCGCGCATGGTCGGCCTGGCCATCGGCTTCGCCGGCGTGACGATGCTGGCCAGTCGCAGCGCCGGGCCGCATGCGGGCGGCGCGGGCTCGGCGTCGCTGTGGGCGGTGCTGGCCTGCCTCGGCGCGTGCCTGAGCTACGGCATTTCGGCCAGCGCCACGCGCCGCTACCTCGGTGGGGTGCCCTCGCTGGCCACGGCCGCCGGCAGCCAGATCGGCGCGACGCTGTTCCTGGCGCTGCCTGCCCTCTGGTTCTGGCCGGGCCACATGCCGAGCCTGCGCGCCTGGGCGGCGCTCACGGCGCTGGGCGTGGCCTGCACCGGCGTCGCGTACATCCTGTTCTTCCGCCTCATCGCGCAGGCCGGTCCGGCCAAGGCACTGACCGTCACCTTCCTGGTGCCGGTGTTCGCGGTGTTCTACGGGGTGGTGTTCCTGCACGAGCCCGTGACGGCCTGGATGCTGATCTGCGCCGCGGTGATCGTGTGCGGCGTCGCGCTGTCGGCCGGCATCGTCACGCTGCCCTGGCCCGCCGCTACTGCATCGCGCCCGCGACCACGTTGATGCTCAGGGCCAATACCAGCATGTTGAAGCCGAACGACAGCACGCTGTGGATCAGCGTGATGCGGCGCATGTCCGGCGACAGGATCTGCACGTCGGACACCTGCGAGGTCATGCCGACCACCAGCGAGTAGTACAGAAAATCGAAGTAGTCCGGCGGCGCGGTGCCGGGAAAGTCGAGCCCGTGGTCCCCGGGTTGGCGCCCCTTCTCGAGCAGGTAGTAGCTGTGCGCGTAGTGGAAAGCGTAGATCGTGTGGATCATCAGCCAGGAGCCGGCCAGCGCCACCAAGGCCAGCGCGATGTGTCCGCCACGCTCCGGCCCGTCCAGCTGCTTGACGTTCTGCAGCAGCATCGTGATGGCCGCCACACTCACGCCCACCACCGTCAGCATGCTGACCAGGATCAGCAGGTTCGGCTGGTCGAGCGACTGCGCACGCTCGCGCGTCCGCTGCGCATCGAAAGTGGCCGTGAGCCACCACGCCAGCGTGAGGTACACCGCCACCCCGAAGCACCAGCCGAGCAGACCCCGCGCCATGCCGTCGACGGGGAGCGGCAGGCTGGCAACCGTTGCGCCGACCGCGCCGCCGTAGAGCAGGCGCTGAACGCCGGTGGTGGTGGACAGGTGTTTGCGCATCGGCGAACTGTAGCGCCGGCGCACTGCGCGGCAGCCTGCATGGACGACCGCCTACAGCAGAACGGGGCGGCTGCGACCCGGCCGCGCCGCGAGTTCTGTCTAGGCTCAGGGTCATCGCGCTCTCCATGCGCCGAGGATCCACGATGACCGATTCCACCTTTCCACTTTTCGACCTGCGGCGGCGCGGCCTGCTGGCCGGCGGTCTCGCCACCGCCGCGGGCGCATTCGTCCATGCACCGGAAGCCCAAGCCCAGGCATCGGGCGCACCCGCGTCCTCGCAGCCCTCGCCCGTCCCATCCGTCGGCGTGACGCTGAAGGTGAACGGCCAGGCGCACACCCTCGCGCTCGACACGCGCACCACCTTGCTCGACGCGCTGCGCGAGCATCTGCGGCTCACCGGCTCCAAGAAGGGTTGCGACCATGGCCAGTGCGGCGCCTGCACGGTGATCGTCAACGGCCGGCGCATCAACAGCTGTCTCACCCTGGCGGCCATGCACGACGGCGACGAGGTCACCACGGTTGAAGGGCTGGGCGCGCCGGACCGGCTGCACCCGATGCAGGCTGCCTTTGTCAAGCACGACGGGTTCCAGTGCGGCTACTGCACGCCAGGCCAGGTGTGCTCGGCCGTCGGGACCCTGGCGGAGATCCGTGCCGGCATTCCGAGCCACGTGAGCCTCGACCTCACGGCCGCGCAGAAGGCCACGCCGGAGGAGATCAAGGAGCGCATGAGCGGCAACATCTGCCGCTGCGGCGCCTACGCAAACATCCTGGATGCGATCCAGGAAGTGTCGGGAGCACAGGCATGAAGGCATTCACCTTCGAGCGTGCCCGTTCCCCCGCGGGCGCGGCGGCGGCCCTGGCGCAGACGCCGGGCGCGAAGCTGATCGCCGGCGGCACCAACCTGCTCGACCTCATGAAGCTGCAGGTGGAGACGCCGACGCACCTGATCGACATCAACCGCCTCGGGCTCGACCAGGTCGAGGAGCTTGCGAACGGCGGCCTGCGCATCGGCGCGCTCGTGCGCAACACGGACCTCGCAGCGCACCCGCGCGTGCGCCGCGACTATGCGGTGCTGAGCCGCGCACTGCTCGCGGGCGCATCCGGCCAGTTGCGCAACAAGGCGACCACCGCGGGCAACCTGCTGCAGCGCACGCGCTGCCCGTACTTCTATGACACGACCAAGCCGTGCAACAAGCGCCAGCCCGGCAGCGGCTGCTCGGCCCTCGGCGGGTTCGACCGCAATCTGGCGATCCTGGACACCAGCGAACAGTGCATCGCCACGCACCCGAGCGACATGGCCGTCGGCATGCGCGTGCTCGACGCCACGGTCGAGACCGTGCGCGCCGACGGCACGGCGCGGGTGATACCGATCGCCGACTTCCACCGATCGCCGGGCACGACTCCGCAAGTCGAGACGGCGCTCCAGCGCGACGAAATGATCACGTCGGTGAGTCTTCCGCCGCCGGTCGGTGGCAAACACTTCTATCGCAAGGTGCGCGATCGCGCCTCGTATGCGTTCGCGCTGGTCTCGGTGGCCGCCGTGGTCCAGCCGGACGGCCGCGGCCGATTCGCATTCGGTGGCCTGGCACCGAAACCGTGGCGCGTGGAGAGCGCAGAGCAGCTCGTCGGGGCGAAGGCCATCGCGCAGGCGACGCTCGCCGGCGCACGCACCAGTGCACACAACGCCTTCAAGCCGGTGCTCGTCGAACGCACGCTGGCTTCGGTTCTGTCGGAAGCAAGAGGATAAGCACATGGATTTCGATCAGCCCGCCACGCGCAATCCCGTCGACCGGCTCCAGGTCGTCGGCAAGCCGCACGACCGCATCGACGGCCCGCTCAAAACCACCGGCCGCGCACCCTATGCCTATGAACGGCATGACGTGGCGAAGAACCAGGCCTACGGCGTCATCGTCGGGGCCGCCATCGCGAAAGGCCGCATCGCCGGTATCGACGCGCGCGCGGCGCGCGCTGCGCCCGGCGTGCTGGCCGTCGTGACCCATGAGAACGCCGGAAAGGTCGGCAAGGCCAAGGCCATCACGGCGAAGCTGCTGGCAGGCCCCGAGATCGACCATTTCGACCAGGCGGTGGCGATCGTGGTCGCCGAGAGCTTCGAACAGGCGCGCGCAGCCGCGCACCTGATGCGCATCGACTACCAGCGTTCGGAGGGCAAGTTCGACCTGTCCAAGGAGCGCGCGGCTGCCGTCAAGCCGAAGATGGACGACCCGCCCGACACCGCGGTGGGCGACTTCGCCGGCGCCTTCTCGCAGGCCGAAGTGAAGGTCGACCAGACCTACACCACGCCCGACCAGAGCCACATGGCGATGGAACCTTTCGCGACCGTTGCGGCCTGGGAAGGCGACAAACTGACGGTGTGGACGTCGAACCAGATGATCGCCTGGGCACGCCGCGACCTCGGCGAGATCTTCGGCATGCCGCCGGACAAACTGCGCGTCGTCTCGAGCTATGTCGGGGGCGGCTTCGGGTCCAAGCTCTGGGTGCGCAGCGACGCCGTCATGGCGGCGCTGGCCTCGCGCGCCGCGGGGCGGCCGGTCAAGGTGGCGCTGGCACGCCCGCAGATCGCGAACAACACGACGCACCGGCCCGCGACGATCCAGCGCGTGCGCATCGGCGCGGCGCGCGACGGCAAGATCACGGCCATCGCACACGAAAGCTGGTCGGGCGACTTGAGCGGCGGCCAGCCGGAGACCGCCGCGATGCAGACGCGGCTGCTTTACGCGGGCGCCCACCGGCTCACCTCGCATCGCCTGGCGACGCTCGACCTGCCCGAAGGCAACGCCATGCGCGCGCCGGGCGAGGCGCCCGGACTGATGGCGCTCGAGATCGCCATGGACGAACTGGCCGAGGCGCTGAACATGGATCCGGTCGCACTGCGGATCGCGAACGACACGCAGATGGACCCCGAAAAGCCGGGCCGCGCCTTCTCTCATCGCGACTTCGTCGGCTGCCTGCGCACCGGCGCCCAGCGCTTCGGCTGGGAGCGCCGCGCGGCCACGCCCGCGCGGGTGCGCGACGGCCGATGGCTGGTCGGCATGGGCATGGCGAGCGCTTTTCGGGGTAACCTCACGATGGACTCGGCCGCCCGTGCGGCGGTCGACGCCCAGGGCCGCATCACGGTCTCGACCGACATGACGGACATCGGCACCGGCAGCTACACCGTGATCGCGCAGACGGCCGCGGAACTGCTCGGCGTGCCGTTGTCGCAGGTGGAAGTGCGGCTCGGCGACTCGGATTTCCCGGTGTCGGCGGGTTCCGGCGGGCAATGGGGCGGCAACAGCGCAACGGCCGGGGTCTACGCGGCCTGCATGAAGCTGCGCGATGCGATCGCGCGCAAGGCCGGCCTGATGCCCGGCGATGCACGCTTTGCCGATGGCCGGATCGTGTCGGGGACCCGCAGCTTCACGCTCGGCGAGGTGGCCGGGCGCGCGGGTATTTCGGTGGAAGACGGCATCAAGTTCGGCTCGCTCACCAAGACCTATGCGCAGGCGACGTTCGGCGCGCACTTCGCTGAAGTCGGCGTCGACGCCGCGACCGGCGAGATTCGCGTGCGCCGCATGAGCGGCGCCTTCGCGGCCGGCCGTATTCTGAACCCCAAGACGGCGCGCAGCCAGGTGATCGGTGCCATGACCATGGGTCTGGGCGCGGCCCTGATGGAGGAGGCGATCGTGGACACGCGCCACGGCTATTTCGTCAACCACGACCTGGCCGAGTACCACGTGCC
>SEGN01000074.1 GCA_004211245.1 Variovorax sp. | reverse complement strand
CTGAACCGGCTCGGCAAGAAGGGCCACTTCATCCAGGGCATGCGCGTGACCGACGACGAGACCATGGAAGTGGTCGAGTGGGTGCTGGCCGGCGAGGTGCAGCAGGACATCGTGGGCCTCATCAACCAGGCCGGCGGCAAGGCCGTGGGCCTGACCGGTCGCGACGGGGGCCTGATTCGCGCGCAGAAGCTCAAGCTGGCCGACCGCAACGACCCCAACCTGCACCACGACGTGGGCTCGGTCGGCGACATCGTGGCGATCGATCCGAGCGTGGTGAAAGCGCTGCAGGACGATGCCTTCATTCCGGTGGTGAGTCCGATCGGCTTCGGCGAGAACAACGAGAGCTACAACATCAACGCCGACGTGGTGGCCGGCAAGCTCGCCACGGTGCTGAAAGCCGAGAAGCTGATGTTGCTGACCAATACGCCAGGCGTGCTCGACAAGGACGGCAAGCTGCTCACCAACCTGAGCGCGCGCGAGATCGACGACCTGTTCGCGGACGGCACGATCTCCGGCGGCATGCTGCCCAAGATCGAAGGCGCACTCGATGCCGCCAAGAGCGGCGTGAATGCCGTGCACATCATCGACGGCCGCGTGCCGCATGCGATGCTGCTCGAGATCCTGACCGACCAGGCTTACGGCACCATGATCCGCGCGCGCTGAGCCCTCGCCGCGGCGCGCCACGAGCAGGTTGGCGCGCGCTCACTAACGCATGTGGCAGAATCATTTAATTACAATTTTCCGCCACAGCCATGCAGCACGAAGAGACCAGCGCCGCCGGTGATGCCATTCCGCTTGCCAGCACTGCGCCCGCAGTTCGCAAGCGGCCCAAGCCGGGTGAGCGACGCGTCCAGATCCTGCAGGCGCTCGCGGCCATGCTCGAGCAACCCGGCGCGGAGCGTGTCACCACGGCCGCCCTGGCGGCCCGGCTGGAGGTGAGCGAGGCGGCGCTGTACCGCCACTTCGCGAGCAAGGCGCAGATGTTCGAAGGCCTGATCGATTTCATCGAGCAGAGCGTCTTCAGCCTGGTCAACCAGATCACCGAGCGCGAGGCGCCGGGCCGGGAGCAGGCGGCGCGCATCATCGCAATGCTGGTGCAGTTCGCCGAGAAGAACCCGGGCATGACGCGCGTGATGGTCGGCGATGCGCTGGTCCACGAGAACGAGCGGCTGCAGAGCCGAATGAACCAGTTCTTCGACAAGATCGAGTCGACGCTGCGGCAGGCGCTTCGCGGCGCAGCGGCGGGGGAGGGCTCGGCGACACCCACGGTCGACGCACAGGTTCGGGCGTCCACCCTCACAGCGTTCCTGGTCGGGCGGCTGCAGCGCTATGCACGCTCCGGCTTCCGGCGCGCGCCGTCGGAGCATCTGGAGGCCAGCGTCGCGCTGATGCTCTGAGCGCGGCGGGTTGCGTCAGTCCTGCGCCACCGCCACGCCGACCCTGCTGCCGGCGGCCACGATCTCGCTCCAGGTCGCATCGTCCAGCCAGATGCCTTCGCGCTCACGCGCCTTGCGGGCCACGCGCTCCGGCTCGCCGGCGATCTGCACATGGTCGAAACCCGCGCCTGGCGGGCCCTGGCGCAGCCAGTCGACGAAGGCGGCGGCCTCCTCTTCGAAGCGCGCCTGCGTGCCGAGCTTCGCCGGGTCGATCAGCACGGTCAGCATTCCGTTGAGCACAGTGCGCGCCGCGTCGGCCGGCCGGTGCCAGGTGCCGCCGCCGGTGAGTGCGCCGCCGAGCAGCTCGCAGGCCATCGCCATGCCGTAGCCCTTGTGCTCGCCGAAAGTCATCAGCGCGCCGAACAACCCGTTGCGCTGCGGTACGACCACCACGCCGGGGTCGTTGGTCGGCGCCCCGTTCTCGTCGATCAGATAACCGTCGGGCACGCGCTCGCCCTTGTTGTGCGCCACCCGCATCTTTCCCTGCGCCACGCGGCTGGTCGCGAAGTCGAGCAGGAAGGGCTCGGCGCCCGCGAGCGGAATCCCGATGCAGCACGGGTTGGTGCCGAAGCGCCCGTCGCCGCCGCCCCAGGGCGCGACGACCGGGCGCGACAGCACGTTGACGAAGTGCATCGACACCAGCCCCTGCGCCGTCGCCATCTCGGCAAAGTGCCCGATGCGGCCCAGGTGGTGGGCCGACGACAGGCTCATGATGCAGCTGCCGTGCTGCTTCGCACGCGCGATGCCGAGTTCCATGGCCTGCACGCCGACGATCTGGCCGTAGCCGTGCTGGCCGTCGAGCGCGAGCATCGTGCCGATGTCGACGCCGACCTTGACCGACGCGTTCGGCGTGAGCCCGCCCTCGGCCACCGCATCGACATAGCGCGGCAACATGCCGACGCCGTGCGAGTCGTGCCCGCTGAGGTTGGCCAGCACGAGGTTGTCCGCGACCTGCACGGCTTCGGCCGGCGCGCTGCCGGCGGCCTCGAGGATGCGGGCGCAGCTTGCTCGCAGGACGGCGGCGGAAAGTGTCTGTGGCATCAGTGAACTCCAAAGTTATCCGGGGTCGGCGCAGCGCGGCCCTGGGGGCGAGCTACATCACCGCGCCGACTTGCCATGGCACGAATTCGTTCTGGCCATAGCCATGCTGCTCGCTCTTGCTGTGCTGGCCCGACGCTGTCGCCAGCACCAGCTCGAAGATGCGCTGCCCCATCTCCCGGATGGTCGCGCTGCCGTCCACGATCTCGCCGCAGTTGATGTCCATGTCCTCTTCCTGCCGCTGCCACAGCGCCGAGTTCGTCGCGAGCTTGAGCGAGGGCGAGGGCGCGCAGCCGTAGGCCGAGCCGCGCCCCGTGGTGAAGCAGATCAGGTTGGCGCCGCCTGCCACCTGGCCCGTGGCGCTCACCGGGTCGTAGCCCGGCGTGTCCATGTAGACGAAGCCGTGCGCCGTCACCGGCTCGGCGTATTCGTACACCGCCTCGAGGTTGCTGGTGCCACCCTTGGCGACCGCGCCGAGCGACTTCTCGAGGATGGTCGTGAGCCCGCCTGCCTTGTTGCCTGGCGAGGGGTTGTTGTTCATTTCACCCTCGTTGACGGCGGTGTAGTGCTCCCACCATTCGATGCGCTTGACCAGCTTCTCGCCGACTTCGCGTCTCACGGCGCGACGCGTCAGCAAATGCTCCGCGCCATACACCTCGGGCGTCTCGCTGAGGATCGCAGTGCCGCCATGCGCCACCAGCAGGTCGACCGCAGCACCCAGCGCCGGGTTCGCACTGATGCCCGAATAGCCGTCGGAGCCGCCGCACTGCAAGCCGATCGTGATGTGCGCCGCACTGCACGGCTCGCGCGTCACCGCGTTGGCACGCGGCAGCATCTCCTGGATCAGCGCGATGCCCTTCTCGACTGTCTTGCGCGTGCCGCCCGTATCCTGGATGTTGAAGGTGCGGAAGTTCTCGCCCTCGGCCAGGTGGCCGGTCGCGAGCCAGGCATTGATCTGGTTCGCCTCGCAACCGAGGCCGACCACGAGCACGCCGGCGAAGTTCGGGTGCGTGGCGTACCCGGTGAGCGTGCGCTCCAGGATCTGCATCCCCATGCCTTGCGTGTCCATGCCGCAGCCGGTGCCGTGCGTGAGCGCGACGATGCCGTCGACCATCGGATAGTCGGCCAGCGCCGCCGGGTTGGTCTTGCGCGAGAAGTGGTCGGCAATGGCACGGGCGGCCGTGGCGGAACAGTTCACGCTGGTCAGCACGCCGATGTAGTTGCGCGTCGCCACCCGGCCGTCGGCGCGCCGGATCCCCATGAACGTGGCCTCGCGCTTCTCGGGCGCCGGTTTCACGTCGGCGCCATAGGCGTAGTCGCGCTCGAAGTGGCCCTTGTCCGGCCCCATGTCGAGGTTCTGCGTGTGCACATGCTCGCCGGGCGCGATGGGCCGGCTCGCGAAGCCGATGATCTGGTTGTAGCGGCGCACCGGCTCGCCGGTGGCGATGGCGCGCATCGCGACCTTGTGCCCTGCAGGAATCAAGCCGCGCACGGCCACGCCTTCGACCGTGGTGCCGCCGACCAGCTGGGCGCGCGCAATCACCACGTCATCGGCCGGATGAAGACGGATAAAGGGAGTCATCGTGGATCTCGTTATGTTGCGTTCAAAAGAACATTTTGGGCAGCCAGAGAACCAATGACGGCACGTAGGTGATGATGACCAGCGCCACCAGCAGCGGCACCAGCCACGGCAGGATGGCCATGGTCGTGCGCTCGAAGCTCAGGCCCGCCACGCGCGCCAGCACGAACAACACCATGCCCATCGGCGGATGCAGCAGGCCGATCATGAGGTTCAGCACCATCACGAGCCCGAAGTGGATCGGATCGATGCCGAGTTGCGTCGCGATCGGCAGCAGGATCGGCACGAGAATCGTGATGGCCGCAGTGGGCTCCAGAAAGCAGCCGACGAACAGCATCAACAGGTTGGCCAGCAGCAGGAACACCCAGGCCTGCTTGGTGAAGCTCAGCACCCAGGCGGCGATGTCGGTGGTGACGCCCGTGGCCGTCAGCATCCAGCCGAAGATGGATGCGGCGGCGACGATGAAGAGCACCGTCGACGTGGTCTCGATGGTGTCGAGGCAGACCTTGACGAACATCTTCCAGCTCAGCGTGCGGTACCAGGCAAAGCCCAGGATCAACGCCCACACGCAGGCTGCGATGGCACCCTCGGTCGGCGTGAAGAGGCCGGTGGTCATGCCGCCGATCAGCAACACCGGGGTCATGATGGGCAGCAGCGCCTCGAATCGGAAGATCCGGTCGACCACGAACAGCGATGCGAGGCCGGCGAACACCGTCAGCTGCGCCGGTGTGCCGAGCTTGGCCACGAGCAACCAGATCAGGAGCGGCCATCCGATGACCACGCCGAGCTCGCACATCGCCTTGAAGAAGCGCGTGCTGGAGAACTTGACGTCGTTGCCCCATTTGTTTTTGTGGGCGAAGTACGCCACCGTGAGCATCATCAGGATGGCCAGCATCACGCCCGGCAGGATGCCCGCGAGGAAGAGTGCACCCACCGACACGTTGGCCATCATCCCGTAGATCACGAACGGCAGGCTGGGTGGAATGATCGGCCCGAGCGTGGCTGACGCAGCCGTCACGCCGACGGCGAACTCGGTGCTGTAGCCATGCTCCTTCATGGCCTTGATCTCGATGGTGCCGAGGCCGGCCGCGTCGGCGATGGCCGTGCCGCTCATGCCGGCGAAGATCACCGAGCCCAGCACGTTCACATGGCCGAGGCCACCCTTGAGCCAGCCCACCAGCGCCAGCGCGAAGTTGTAGATGCGGGTCGTGATGCCCGCGTTGTTCATCAGGTTGCCCGCGAGGATGAAGAAGGGCACGGCCAGCAGCGGAAAGCTGTCGATGCCGCTCACCATGCGGTGGATCACCACGAAAGGCGGCAAGGTGCTGTCCGACAGCAGGATGTAGACCAGCGAGGCGCCGGCCATCGCGATGGCGACCGGGATGCCGCCGGCCATGAAAAGCAGAAAGTAGATCTTGAGCATGCAGCGCCTTCAGTGGTCGGCCAGTGTGGATTCGGGGCGTTCCAGCACGCTGTAGCCGCGCCGCCAGTGGATGCGCGCAACCTGCACAGATCGGAAGGCCATGGCCGCGAAGCCGAACACGCACAGGCCGTAGACGATGTTCATGGGCGCATCGACGATGGTCATGCGCGTGTTGCTGCCGATCTTCAACATCATCTGCACGGTCATGACCACCGCAGCGATGAAGAATGCGATGCGCACCACGTCGACCGCTCGCGACAGCCAGCGCCCCATCGCCACCGGCATGTGGCGGTAGAAGAAGTCGACCTGGATCTGGTTGTTCTTCGCCACGCCGATGGCGGCGCCGATGAACACCACGCCGATGAGCATGTAGCGCGCCACTTCCTCCGTCCAGGCGGCCGAGTCGTTCATCACGTAGCGCGTGACGAACTGGTAGAACACGGTGAGCCCGAGCAGCCAGAAGATCGCCAGCGCGATCCATCCCTCGGCGATGGTGTCCGACAGGTCGACCACCTCGTCTTCCACATGGAAGTGACCCTCTTCGTCGATGATCTTCTGATCTGTCATGGCGCGCAGCGGGTCACTTGATGGCCAGGATGCGGTCGTAGTCCTGCTGGCGATAGCCCTGGTCGGTCGGCTTGGTGGCCTTGAGCACGGCTTCGCGGAACGCGTTCTTGTCGACCACGATCACGTTGTTGCCCTTCTTCTTGAACTCCTCGGCGAGGCGCACCTCGGAGGCGACGATCTCGCGCCCGGTCTTCTCGGCGGCTTCCTGCATCACGTCGCCGAAGATCTTCTTTTCGTCCGCGCTGAGCTTGCCCCAGAGCTGGCCCGAGGTCACGGTCAGCAGCGAGTCGACGATGTGGCCGGTCAGCGAGATGTTCTTCTGCACCTCGAAGAACTTCTTGGCCTCGATGGTGGGCAGCGGATTCTCCTGTGCATCGACCGTGCCGTTCTGCAGCGCGAGGTACACCTCGGCGAAGGCGATCGGCGTGGCATTGGCGCCCAGCGACTTCGGAAACGCCAGGTAGGCCGGCGCGTCCGGCACGCGGATCTTCAGGCCCTTCATGTCTTCGGGCTTGGTCACCGGCCTGGCGGCGCTGGAAGTGACGTGGCGCGCGCCGTAGTAGGTCAGCGCCGTGATGTGGTTGCTGGTCTTCTCGTCGTAGCCCTTCGCGAGCTCGGTGAACACATCGCTCTTGGCGTACTTCAGCAGGTGCTCCGCATCACGGAAGATGAACGGGAAGTAGGTCACGGCCAGCGGCTTGTAGCTGTTGCCCGCGAAGCTCGCGCCCGTGAGGATGATGTCGACCGTGCCGAGCGTCAGGCCCTGGTTGATGTCGCTTTCCTTGCCCAGGCTCGAGGCCGGGAACACCTGGATGTCGTACTTGCCGTTGGTGCGTTTCTTGATCTCTTCCGCGGCCCACACCGAATACTTGTGAAACGGCTCGGAGGTTTCGTACACGTGGGCCCATTTGAGCTTGGTCTGCGCGTGGGCCATGCCCACCGCGCCGAGCGCGCCGGCTGCAAATGCGCAGGCGGCAAGGGTCTTGAGGGCGAATCGTTTGGTGCTTTTCATCGGTTTGTCTCCGGAGTGGTCTGGGTGAAAAAGGTGCTGGCGTGTCAGGCGGCCTTGGCGCGGCGCCAGCTCGCGCTGAATCGTTGATGGGACTTGTCCATGTGCTCGTGCATCGCCGTGCGCGCGGCGCCGGGGTCGCGCGCGACGATCGCGTCGCGGATCGCCACATGTTCGGCAATGGCGCGGCGCCAGGACACGACGGTTTCGAAGTAGCCGCCGAGCCGCGTGAAGAGCGGACCCTTGCGCGAATCCCAGAAGCCCTGCACGGTCTCGGTCAGCACCGTGTTGCCGCTGGCCTCCACGATCGCCAGGTGAAAGGCGCGATCGCCCTCCAGCGGCATCACGTTGTGGCCGGCCAGTGCCTCCATCGTGTCGATGGCGCGCTGCATCGCATCGAAGTCGCGGCGCTTGCCGTGCACGGCGGCGAGCGCCGCGGTCTCGCCCTCGACCACGCGGCGCGCGCGGATCAGTTCCAGCGGGCCCCATTCGGTGACCGAGATCGCAGCGGCCGGGCGTTGCGAGCGGTCGAGCACGTAGACGCCGGAGCCGGTGCGCACCTCGACCCAGCCTTCGACTTCGAGCGCGATGAGCGCCTCGCGCACCGAAGGGCGGCTCACCCCGAGCTGGCGCGCCAGGTCGCGCTCGGCCGGCAGGCGCGCGCCCGCCGCGAACTCGCCCTTGCCGATCAGCGCGCGAAGCTGGTCGGCAATCTGGCGGTACAGGCGTTGCGGTTCGATCGATTGCAGCGGCACGGAGACAGGGGTGGGCTGGGAGTTAAGGGTTGTCCTGAATTGGACAAGTGGTCAGGCCAATTCAGAATACGGGCCACACTGCGTCGAGGCCATCGGGCGAAACCCTGAACGGCGGCGCGTCCATTCCAACGAGGAGACAGCATGCGACTCAAGGGGAAAACCGCCCTCATCACCGCGGCGGGGCAGGGCATCGGCCGCGCCACCGCGCTGGCCATGGCCGCCGAAGGCGCGCAGGTCTGGGCCACCGACGTCAACGCGAAGCTGCTCGAGAGCTATGCGGGCACGGCCAATGTGCAGACCGCCGTGCTCGATGTGCTCGACAAGGCAGCGATCCATGCGCTCGTCGGCCGCATGCCGGCCGTCGATGTGTTGTTCAACTGTGCCGGTGTCGTGCACAACGGAGCGATCCTCGAGGCCACCGATGCCGACCTCGAGTTCGCGTTCAACCTCAATGTGCGCGCCCAGTTCTGGGCCATCCAGGCCGTGCTGCCGCGCATGCTGGCCGCGGGGGGCGGCAGCATCATCAACATGGCCAGCGTGTGCTCCAGCATCAAGGGGCTGCCGAACCGCAACGTCTACGGCACCACCAAGGCCGCGGTGCTCGGGCTCACGAAGGGCGTGGCGGCGGACTACGTGATGCAGGGCATCCGTTGCAACGCGGTCTGCCCCGGCACGGTCGACACGCCTTCGCTCGGCGAACGCATCAACGCCAACGAGGACCCGGTCGCGGCGCGCAAGGCCTTCATCGCGCGCCAGCCGATGGGCCGGCTCGCGCAGGCGCACGAGATCGCCCCCGTGGTCGTTTTCCTGGCCAGCGAAGAAGCCGTCTTCGCGACCGGCCAGGCCTTCTCGGTCGATGGCGGGATCACGATATGAACCGCCTCGACTTCCACGGCCGGCACGCGGTCATCACCGGCGGTGCCACCGGCCTCGGCTACGCCATCGCACAGCGTCTGCTGGCCTCGGGCGGCGACGTGACGCTGTGGGACCGCGACCAGGCGGCGGTCGATGCAGCGGCCCGGCGACTCGGCGACAACGCCGTGGCGGTGGCCGTCGACGTGGCCGATGCAGCCGCCGTGGCACAGGCGGTGCAGACCACGCTCGCGAAGCGCAAGGCTGGCGCCACGGTCGATGCGCTCATCAACAGCGCGGGCGTCACAGGGCCGAACACGAAGCTGGCCGACTACCCGGTGGACGCCTGGCGCCAGGTGATCGACGTCAACCTCAACGGCGTGTTTCTCTGCTGCCGCGAGTGGGTGCCGCATCTCTGCGAACGGCCCTGGGCGCGCATCGTCAACATCGCCTCCGTCGCCGGCAAGGAAGGCAACCCGAACGCCAGCGCCTACAGCGCGAGCAAGGCCGGCGTGATCGCACTGACCAAGTCGCTCGGCAAGGAACTGGCGGGCACCGGCGTGCGGGTGAACTGCGTGACGCCGGCCGCGGTCAAGACCGCGATCTTCGACCAGATGACGCCCGAGCACATTGCGTTCATGCTCTCCAAGATTCCGATGGGCCGCTTCGGTACGCCGGACGAGATCGCTTCGATGGTCGCCTGGCTGTGCACCGAGGACTGCGCGTTCTCGACCGGTGCTACCTTCGACCTGTCAGGCGGCAGAGCGACCTACTGATCACTTCGTCACATTGAAAGGACTTTCCGAATGAAACTCGTGCGCTACGGCAATCCCGGCAAAGAGAAGCCAGGCCTCATCGACAGCGAGGGCAAGCTGCGCGACCTGAGCGCCGTCGTCAAGGACTTCGAGGGTGCCCAGCTCGGCGATGCCGCGCTGGCCAGGCTGCGCAAGCTCAAGACCGACAAGCTGCCGCTGGTCAAAGGCAAGCCGCGCTACGGCTGCCCGGTGGCCGGCGTGGGCAAGTTCATCGCGATCGGCCTCAACTATGCCGACCATGCGGCCGAATCCGGCATGCCGATTCCGAAGGAGCCGGTGGTGTTCACCAAGGCGATCAGCTGCATCCAGGGCCCGAACGACCCGGTGATGCTGCCGAAGAATTCGGTCAAGGGCGACTGGGAGGTCGAGCTCGGCGTCGTCATCGGCACGCGCGCACGCTATGTGTCGCAGAAGGACGCGCTCAACTACGTGGCCGGCTATTGCGTCATCAACGACGTGAGCGAGCGCGAATGGCAGCTCGAGCACGGCCTCACCTGGGACAAGGGCAAGGGCTTCGATACCTTCGGCCCGATCGGCCCGTGGCTGGTGACGCGCGACGAAGTGCCCAACCCGCAGAAGCTTGCGATGTGGCTCGACCTGAACGGCAAGCGCGTGCAGACCGGCAACACGAAGACGATGATCTTCAACGTCGCCAAGCTGGTGAGCTACGTGAGCCAGCTCAACACGCTGGAGCCGGGCGACATCATCACCACCGGCACGCCGCCCGGTGTCGGCATGGGCATGAAGCCCACGCCGCTGTTCCTGAAGAAGGGCGACGTGATGACGCTCGGCATCGACGGCCTGGGCGAGCAGCGCCAGGACGTGGTGCCGTTCAAGCTCTGAAGCACGGGCCGCGACGCGGCCCGCTTCAACGCAGTGCCCGGACCAGCGCGTCGTACACCAGACGGACGCGGGCGGGCACCGGCGCACGCTGCGGGCGATAGACCTGGATCGGCCAGGGCTCGGGCGCCTCGGCCTCGAGCACCGCCACCAGCGCACCCGACTGCAGCCAGGGCTCGGCCAGCGGCCCGATGAGCTGGCCGAAGCCGACGCCCGCCAACACCGCGGCACATTCGGCATCGATGTCGTCGGTCGCGAATGCGGGTGAAGCGATGGTCACGGACCGGCGCTTGCTGAAGGCCCACGGCCAGGGCCGGCCCGAACCGTGGTCGATCAGCGCCGTCAACGGCAGCGCGGACAGGGCATCGAGGTCGCGCGGGACGCCGACCCGTTCGATCAGCGACGGCGCGCCGACCACATGCAGCGCCATCCGACCGACGGCGCGCGCGACAAACCGCACGTCGCGCATGGGGCCCACGCGCACTCCGACGTCGATCTTCTGGTCGACGACATCGGCGTGTTGTTCGGACAGACGCAGGTCCAGCACCAGCCCGGGCCAGGCCGCGAGCAGCGGTGCCAGCGCCTCAGGGATCTGACGGGCATAGACATGTGGTGCCGCGACGCGAACCGTGCCCGCATGCTGCGACAGCGCGCGCCGGTCGGTGCGGTGGAACAGTTCGTCGACGCCTCCGACCGCGGTGCGCGCACGCTCGGCCAACCGGCTGCCGAATTCCGTCAGCCGCACACCGCGCGTGCTGCGGTGGAACAGCGGTTCGCCAAGTTCCTCCTCCAGCTCGCGCACAGCCCGCGTCACGACCTGCGGCGACACCGACAGCCGCACCGCCGCCTCGCGGAAGTTCGCGGCATCGGCAGCGGTGCAGAACACACGCAGGGCTTCGAGGCGGTTGGACATCGGCTTATGTTCCTGTTTCTGGAATTCTGAAGTCGAAAAGCTTTCATTTACTGGAACGCGGGGATTTTCCACACTGGCGGCATTTCTTCAACCACCCACCGAAAGGAAATCTCCATGACACCCGTTCAAGACAATATCAAGGGCATGGTCGCCATCGTCACCGGCGCGAGCAGCGGCCTCGGCGAATCGACGGCGCGCCACCTGGCTGCACGTGGGGCCAGGGTCGTGCTGGCCGCACGCCGCACCGACCGACTTGACAAGGTGG
>SEGN01000422.1 GCA_004211245.1 Variovorax sp. | reverse complement strand
GCCCGCGGCATCGACATCGACGAACTGCCGCACGTCGTGAACTACGAGATTCCGAACGTCAGCGAAGACTATGTCCACCGCATCGGCCGCACCGGTCGTGCCGGCAACAGCGGCGAAGCAGTGAGCCTGGTCTGCCTGGACGAAGAAGGCTTCATGATGGAGATCGAGCGCTTCACCAAGCAGCAGATCCCGGTCAAGATCGTCGATGGCTTCGGCCCCGAAGAAGGCGAACGCGCCGAGCCGATCGCCATGGGTCGCCAGACGATCTGGGGCGGTGCCGGCCGTCCGCCGAGTCGCGAAGTCATGCAGGCAGCCGCCAAGGCGGCCCGCACCGAGATGCTGCAGCGCGTTCGCGAGAACAAGGCGGGCCAGGGCGGCGGCGGCGGCCGACCACCCGGCAACGGCGGTGGCGGTGGCGGCGGTGGTCCGCGCCGCGGTGCGGCCGGCGGCGGCGCAGGCAACGGTGCTGCACCCCGCGGCAATGGTGGTGGCGCCGGTCCGCGCGGTCAGCGCGCACCGGGCGGCGGCGGTGGTGGTGCGCCGCGCGCACCGCAGGGCCAGCGCGCCCCGGCCCCTCACGGGCAGGGCCACACACAGGCTGGCGGTCATGCGCTGTACGAGGAGCGCCAGCCGCGTCATCATGGCAACAGCCACAGCCCGACCCAGGCCAACCAGGTTGCACACCTGCGTGCCGAAGCCGTCGGCGGCGGAGGCGTGGCCGGCCAGCCGGATCCGTTGCGCACCAGCGTCGACAGCATGAGCGCAGGCCGTGGCCGTCGCCCGGGCGGCGGTGGCGGTGGTTACGGCGGCAAGCGTTCGCCGGGTGGCGGCGGTGGCAACCGCTCAGGCGGCGGCGGCCGCTCGTTCTGAGCGCGCAAGTCCATCGGTTCAGGGGCGCTTCGGCGCCCTTTTGCGTGGGCATCGGACTTCGTCTCTGAAAGAATGATTCCATGTGCGCCACCGCTTCCCGGCTGGTCGAGGAGCTCACCGAGCTGAACGTTGCCGACTTGCTCGATGCGGCAGGGCTGCCGCGATGGCGCGGCACGCCTGTTTGCCGCGCGCTGCGACCCGCGGCGCGTCGGTTCGCCCTCGCAGCGAGCGAATTCGACGCCCGCGTTGGCGAGCACGGCCTGGCGCGGGGCAGCGAATGGCTGGTGAAGCAGATGACGGCCGGCCTCGTCACGTCCGGGCTGGCGCATGTCCCGCTGGACGGCCCTGTCGTCATTCTGGCCAACCATCCCGGCATGACCGACACCGTCGCACTGTTCACCAGCCTCGTGTCGCGTGCCGACCTGCGGGTGATCGCCTCGGACCGCCCCTTCCTGCGTGCGTTGCCAAACGTCGCGCGGCAATTGATTTTTCTGCCGCTCGAGGCCGACGGCCAGATGCTCGCGATGCGGACCGCGGCCCGGCATCTGCAGCGCGGCGGTGCGCTGCTGACGTTCCCCGCCGGAGACATCGAGCCCGATCCGGCCGCCTTCGGATCACGGCGGGCAGCAGACGCCTTGAACGACTGGTCGAGCAGCTACACGCTGTTTGCGCGACTGGTGCCGGCGACACGCTTTGTGCCTGCGCTTGTCAGCCACGTCATTTCGCCCGATGCGCAGAGACATCCGCTCACGCTGCTGCGCCGCTCGGCGCGTGACAAGGAGAAGCTCGCGGCGGCGCTGCAGGTGGCCCTGCCACGCTATCGCGAACTGGTCGCCAGGGTGGCCTTCGGCCCCTCGGCAGGCGCTGCTTCGGACGGGGTCGAGATGCTGCACGCCCTCGTCACTGCGCGGATGCAGCAGTTGATCCGGGACGACCGCCCCACCGCGCCCGGATAAGCTCAATCGAAGCTCAGGATCACCTTCATGGCCTGCGAGCGGTCGGCCGCCAGGGCGAAGGCGCGAGCCGAATCGCGGTAGGACAGCGTGGCCGAGATCAGCGGCTTGACGTCGACCAGCCCCTTGTTGAGCAGTTCGACCGCGATGGCGAATTCCTCATGGAAGCGGAACGCGCCGCGCAGGTCGAACTCCTTGGCGACGATGGTGTTGATGGGCAGTGTCATCTCGCCCCCCAAGCCCAGCTGCACGATGATGCCGCGCGGGCGCAGTGCATCGAACGCGCCCACCAGCGCGCGCGCATTGCCGCTGGCCTCGAACAACACGTCGAAGCTGCCCTTGTCGGCCGTGAAGCGCTTCAGCCCGTCGGGCTCCTCGGCCACGTTCACCACCTTGCGTCTCGACCACGATCTGCTGGCGGAACGCGCCCTGCACGTGCGGCGTGCGCATCGCGCTGCCGTAGTAGCGCATGTCCAGGCAGTGGTTCTGCAGGCCCTGCTGGCAGTAGGTGCACAGTCCACAGGGCCGGCTCGGGCTGATCGCCACGCGCTCGCCCGGCGCGAAGCCCCGCACGGCGCTGCCGACCGCCTCGATGACGCCGGCCACCTCGTGGCCGAGCACCATCGGCTCCTTGATCCGGATGGTGCCGAAGCCGCCGTGCTGGTAGTAATGAAGGTCGGAGCCGCAGATGCCGCCGCAGCGCACGCGCACCTGCAGCTGGTCGGGGCCGAGCGGGTCGGTGGCAACCTCTTCGACCCGCAGGTCGCCGGGGGCGTGGATGACGAGGGCTTCCATGGCGCAGGCTTTCAGAGGGTGGCGGTCACGCCGCCATCGACGTACAGGATGTGGCCGTTGACGAAGTTGGACGCATCGCTCGACAGGAACACGGCCGCGCCGACCAGGTCTTCCACGTCGCCCCAGCGCCGCGAGGGCGTGCGCCCGACCAGCCAGGCGGTGAATTCCGGGTTGGCGACCAGCGCCTCGGTCAGCTCGGTCTTGAAGTAGCCGGGGCCCAGGCCGTTGACCTGGATGCCGTGCTGGCCCCAGTCGATCGCCATGCCCTTGGTGAGCATCTTCACCGCGCCCTTGCTCGCGGTGTAGGGTGCGATGCCGGGGCGGCCGAGTTCGCTCTGCACCGAGCAGATGTTGACGATCTTGCCGCGCCGGCGCGGGATCATGTGGCGTGCCACCGCCTGCCCGACCAGGAACACGCTGTCGACGTTGGTCTTCATGAGCTCGTGCCAGTCGGCCTCGGCGAACTGGTCGAGCGGCGCGCGGCGCTGCATGCCGGCGTTGTTGACCAGGATGTCGATCGCGCCGACCTCGGCCTCGATGCGGGCCACGGCCGCGGTGACGG
>SEGN01000421.1 GCA_004211245.1 Variovorax sp. | reverse complement strand
ATGCTGGTGCAGAAGTTCTTGCCAAGGAAGGGGCCGAGCGGATCCATTTCCCAGAACTGGTGGTCTCGCGCTGACCAGTCGTTCAGCAAGCACATTCCGAAGATGCGCTCGCGCGCCTGCGAGACCGGCAAGGGCTCGCCAAGCCTGGTTTCCGGTCCGACGAAGAAGCCCATTTCCAGCTCGAAGTCGAGCCGTCGACAGGGGCCAAACGCAGGAGGTCGCTTGTCGGCCGGTCGCGACTGGCCGTTGGGTCTGCGGAATCCTGTGCCGCTCAGTACCACGCTCGACGCCCGGCCGTGATACGCAATCGGGAGCCACTGAAAATTGGGAGTGAGCGGATTCTCCGGGCGCATGACGCGACCAACATTGATCGCGTGATGCCGGGAAGTGTAGAAGTCCGTGTAGTTGCGTACCTCTACCGGCATCTTCATGATGGCTTGGCTCGACGGCAGCATGCAGGCACGCAACTTCTCCTGCGTCACCGCGTCGGCCTCCGAAGACAGAAGCCTGAACAAGGCATGCCTCAACGTTTGCCAATGCTCCCTCCCCATCGCCATGAAGGCGTTGAGCGTCGAGTCTGCGGCCGCGCAACAGGCCTCCCTCGCCGGTTCAACCAGCAGACCGCTTGCCGCCAGATGGGCAAGGTCCAGTACCTGGTCACCGATGGCAACCCCACCGCGGGGGTGTTTGTCGCTGCCCTCGCGGACGAAGATGCCGAACGGCAGGTTCTGCAGCGTGAAATCGCAGCCGGGCGACTGTGCGGCGGCAACCCAGCTTCGGGCGGCCGGATCATGAGTGAAGTTGAGCATTCAGGCGACTAGTTGTTGGGCCGCAGGGCATCGTCGAAGATGGCAACGGCGCGCGTCCACCCTGCAGAAGCGCCGCGTATCTTGTGCGGAAAGCAACTGATAAAGAAACCGTTCGCGGGCAGCACCTCCAGGTTGTGCAATTTTTCGAGGTGGCAATAGCCGATGTCCCGACCCGCCTTGTGGCCCTCCCAGATCAGCGAGGCATCGCGCGTGACCTCGTATTTCTTTGCCGTGTGCACAAAGGGTGCGTCCCAGCTCCAGGCGTCCGTGCCAGTCAGGCGCACACCGCGCTCCAGCAAATACATCGTTGCCTCGTAGCCGATGCCACAGCCGGATGCGACATAGTCCGAGTGACCGTACATCGTGCCGGCGCGCGTGTTGACCACGACAATCTCCAGTGGCTTGAGTGTGTGCTGGATGCGCGCGAGTTCTTCTTCGATTTGCCGGGCTGTGACGACGTGGCCATCCGGCAAGTGCCGGAAGTCCAGCTTGACGCCCGGCTGGAAACACCACTCCAGCGGAACTTCGTCGATGGTCGTGGAGCGCTCCGCATCGCCCAGCGCCTTGTTCATCGTGCTGTGGAAGTGATACGGCGCGTCGAGATGCGTGCCGTTGTGCGTCGACAGTCGGACGGTTTCCGCCGCCCAGCCTTCGCCATCCGGCAAATCGCCTTTGCGAAGGCCAGGGAAGAAGGCGGCAATTTGCTCCGGAGAGTCCTCGTGCGTCACGTAGTCGATGTGCGGTGCAAATGCCGGTGGGTCACTCAGGACGTCGTTTTCCAGATAGATGGACAGGTCGATAAAGCTGCGAGACATATCACTCGATGGTTATTTTTCGGGCCTTGACCAGGTCACCCCACGTCCGCTTCTCCTGGCTCAACAGAGTTGACATGCCTTCGACGCTGGCACTCATGGGCTCGCTGCCCGTCTCGGCGATTTGCTTTCGCACGTCGAGTGTCTGCGTGATGGCCGTGATCGCCGCATTGAGTCTCTGAACGACATCGTTCGGCACGCCCGCCGGCGCCCAAACGCCATGCCAGCCCACAACGGCAACGGCTGGATACGTTTCCGAAATCGTCGGCACGTTGGGGAGTTGGGCGTGACGATGACTGCCGCTGTAGGCGATTGCGCGCACCTTTCCCGCGTTGATCATGGGGATGGCCGAGGCAGCGGGTTCGACACACAGTGGTAACTGGCCCGACACCACGTCAATCAATGGCGGGCCTTTGTAGGGCACGTGCAGCATCTGCACTTTCGCGCTCTGGTTGAACAGTTCCATGATCAGGTGCAGGAAGCTGCCGACGCCGTTGGTGCCGTAGGCCAGCTTGTCCGGGTGGGCGCTGGCGAAGTCGACGAGCTCTTTCACCGTCTTGAACGGCATGTCGTTGTTGGCGACGATGAAGGCACCCTGCGACAGCAATGGAGAAACGGGTCGCAGTTCTTTTTCAGGATCGAACTTCAGGTTGGAATAGATCCAGGGATTGACCGTGAAGGAACTCGACACGGTGTACAGCAAGGTATAGCCGTCCGCAGGAGCCTTGACCACGTAATCCGACGCGATGTTTCCCGCCACGCCTGGACGGTTCTCGATGATCACCGGGACGTTCAGGGCCTTGGACAGCTTTTCCGCATAGATCCGGTTGTAGGTGTCGGGAGCCGTCCCGGGCGGCCCCATGTTCACGAACTTGATGGTGCGCGACGGCCACGCCTGTTGTGCGGACGCAGCCTGCCACGGTTGAAGGGTTGCAACCGCGCATGCGGCGGCGGCGCGGG
>SEGN01000420.1 GCA_004211245.1 Variovorax sp. | reverse complement strand
GTCCTGTTCGCAGGCTTCCAGGCGGCGGGCACGCGCGGCGCGGCGATGGTGGCCGGCGTCGACGCGATCAAGATCCATGGCGCCTACGTGCCGGTGCGCGCCGAGGTCGCGAACCTGGAAACCCTTTCGGCCCATGCCGACCGCGACGAGTTGCTGGCCTGGCTCGGCACCCAGCGCGCGCCGCGCCGTGTGTTCGTGACGCACGGGGAGCCGGTGGCGGCCGACGCGTTGCGGCTGGCCATCGAAGAGCGCCATGGCTGGCCCTGCACGGTGCCCGACTACCGGGAATCGCGCGAGCTCTGAACCCGCGGCCGGGCACGTTCAGGGCAGCAGGACCGCGGCGCCTTCGATTCGGCCGGCGCGCAGGTCGGCCAGCGCTTCGTTGGCCTGGGCGAGCGGGTAAGTCCTGACGTGGACCTGCAGCGGATGCGCCTGCGCGAAGGCAAGGAACTCCGTGGCATCGGCACGCGTGAGGTTCGCGACGGAGACCACGCTGCGCTCCTCCCACAGCAGCCGGTAGGGAAATGCCGGGATGTCGCTCATGTGGATGCCCCCGCACACCACGCGCCCGCCCTTGCGCACCACGCGCAGCGCCGCCGGAACCAGTTCGCCGACGGGTGCAAAGAGGATGGCCGCGTCCAGCGGCACGGGCGGCTGCGCGTCGGAGCCGCCGGCCCAGGCAGCGCCCAGGCTGCGCGCGAAGGCCTGCGCGGCGAGGTCGCCCGGACGGGTGAACGCGAAGACCTCGCGGCCCTGCGCGATGGCCACTTGCGCCACCAGGTGCGCCGCAGCGCCGAAGCCGTAAAGGCCCAGCCTGCGCGTGCCCTCGCCGGCCGCCTTCAGACTGCGCCAGCCGATCAGGCCCGCGCACATCAGCGGCGCGATGCGGGCCGCATCGGCGCTGGCGTCGGTCGTGGGCATCGTCAGCGGCAGGCAGAAGGCGGCCTCGGCGATCACATGGCTCGCGAAGCCGCCGTCACGGTGGTAGCCGGTGAAGCGCGGCGTGTCGCACAGGTTTTCGCGGCCCTCCAGGCAGAACGCGCAGCAGCCGCAGCTGTGGCCCAGCCAGGGCACGCCGACCCGGTCGCCCACGCGCAAGCCTGCTTCTTCACCCGGACCGGCTTGCTCCACCACGCCCACGATCTCGTGTCCCGGCACGATCGGCAGCATGGGCAGGGGCAATTCGCCGTCGACGATGTGCAGGTCGGTGCGGCATACAGCGCAGGCCAGCACCCGCAGGCGCAACTCGCCCGGGCCGGGCTCGGGGAGGTGTCGCCGCTCCATTTCGAGCGGTTGCCGTGCGGCTTTCAGCACCATGGCGCGCATGGCCGGAACGTCGGGAGAGAAGGGAGAAGAAGGCCCGGACATCGCCGCCTCAGGCCATGTACTTGCCGCCGTTGATCGACAGCGTGATGCCGTTGATGAACGCGGACTCGTCGGCGACGAGGAACACCACGCCGCGCGCGATCTCGGCCGGCGTGGCGAGGCGCCCGCCCGGTATGGCCGCGAGGATGCGCGCCATCACCTCGGGCGCGACCGCCTCCACCATCGCGGTGTCGGTGTAGCCCGGCGCGACCACGTTGGCCGTGATGTTGCGGGAGGCGCCTTCGAGCGCCAGCGACTTGGTGAAGCCGACGAGGCCCGCCTTCGTGGCCGCATAGTTCGTCTGCCCGGCCTGTCCCGACAGGCCGTTGACCGAGCCCATGTTCACGATCCGGCCGAAACGCCGCTCGCGCATGCCGCCGATGGTCGCGCGGCACATGTTGAAGCAGCCGCCCAGGTTCACGTCCAGAACTTCTCGCCACTGCTCGGGGCTCATCTTGTGCAGCACGGCGTCGCGCGTGATGCCTGCGTTGTTGACCAGCACCTCGACGGGGCCGAGCTCGGCCTCGACGCGCGCCACACCGGCCTGGCAGGCGGCGAAGTCCGCCACATCCCAGCGGAAGGTCGGGATGCCGGTGCGCGCGGTGAAGGCCTGGGCGGCCGGCGCATTGCGTGAGAAGTTCGCCGCCACGCGGTAGCCGGCGGCGCGCAGCGCCTCGGCCGTGGCAGCGCCGATGCCGGCGCTGCCGCCGGTGACGAGCGCGACGCGCATGCTCAGGCGTCCACGAGCAGGTCGTTCACCACCACCGACACGCCGGGCGTGGCCCACGCGGCGCCTTGCACCGCATTGCGCTCGGTCCAGGAGTGGACCGTGCCGCGCAGCGTGACCTGCGAGCCGTCGACCGTGATGGCGAGCCGGTTGGCTTCGCGATCGGCCTGGCGCGCAAGCGCCTCGTGGATCTTCTTCTCGACGTCGGCCGGGCTCACCTTCGGCTTGACCTTCACCAGGTTCGACACGCCGGTCACGCCCATCAGGTCGCGCACGGCGCTCTCGGCGGCGCTGCGCTGATAGTCCCACTCGACTTCGCCGTTCAGCGTGAGCCATCCCTTTTCCACCATGGGGCGGATCTTGTCGTCGGGCACCAGCACGTTCCACTGGAGCGCGCGCTCCGCAGCCAGGGCGATGTCGGCATCGGTGCGCTGATTGTCGAAAGGCAGCTTCACCGTCAGTTCCACGGCCAGCGCCTTGACGCCCTGCACGCGCTG
>SEGN01000419.1 GCA_004211245.1 Variovorax sp. | reverse complement strand
TGCAGCATCGCGAAGGTGTCGCGCGAGCTGTGGCCGAGCGCCATCACGACATGGTCGGCGCGCAGTTCGCTCGTGGTGCCGGTCTGCTGATCGAGCACGGTGAGGCCACGCACCTGGCCGTCTTCGATCTCGACATCGGTCACGCGCTGCTCGAAGCGCACCTCGCCGCCGAGCGCGACGATCTCCGCGCGCATCGTCTCGACCACCTTCACCAGCTTGAAGGTGCCGATGTGGGGGTGCGCGACGTAGAGGATCTCGGGCGGCGCGCCGGCCTTGACGAACTCTTCCATCACCTTGCGGCCGAGGAAGCGCGGGTCCTTGATCTGGCTGTAGAGCTTGCCGTCCGAGAACGTGCCGGCGCCGCCTTCGCCGAACTGCACGTTGCTTTCGGGGTCGAGCACGCTCTTGCGCCAAAGGCCCCAGGTGTCGCGCGTGCGTTGCCGCACCGTCTTGCCGCGTTCCAGCACGATCGGTTTGAAGCCCATCTGCGCCAGCAGCAGCGCGCAGAAGATGCCGCAGGGGCCGAAGCCGACGACCACGGGCCGCAGCGGCAGGCCGGCCGGTGCCCGGGCTGGCAGCCGGTAGACCATGTCGGGCGAGGGCGTCACGCGCGGGTTGCCGGCGAGCTTGGCCAGCAGCACCGGTTCGAGGCCCGCGTCTACCAACGTCACGTCGACGATGTAGACCTGCAGCAGGTCGACCTTGCGTGCGTCGAAGCTGCGCTTGTGCACATGGATGTGGGCGACGGCGTCGGGCTCGACACCGAGCAGGCCCTGCACCGCGCGCGGCAGGGCATCGGCCGGCGGATCGAGCGGGAGTTTGATTTCGGAAAGTCGGATCATGGCGTGCGGCCCGTGTTGATCGGGCAGGAGGCGGTCAATCGACGAATTTTCCCCGATCGGCGGGGCGGCGACGGGCTTAGCCCGGCAGCGCCGGCAGGAACCCCTCGACCGACAGATAGCGCTCGCCGGTGTCGTAGTTGAAGCCCAGCACCACCGCATCGGCGGCCAGCTCGGGCAGCTTCTGTGCGATGGCGGCCAGCGTGGCGCCGGAGGAAATGCCGACCAGCATGCCCTCTTCGGCGGCGCAGCGGCGCGCCATCTCGCGCGCCGGTTCGGCGTCGACCTGGATCACGCCGTCGAGCAGGCCCACGTCGAGGTTCTTCGGGATGAAGCCGGCGCCGATGCCCTGGATCGGGTGGGGCGATGGCGCGCCGCCCGAGATCACGGGCGAGGCCACCGGCTCGACCGCGAACACCTTGAGCTTCGGCCACTTCGCCTTCAACACCTTCGCGCAGCCCGTGATGTGGCCACCGGTGCCGACACCCGTGATCAGCACGTCGATGCCATCGGGAAAGTCCGCCGCGATCTCCTCGGCCGTGGTGCGCACGTGCACATCGACATTGGCCGGGTTGTTGAACTGCTGCGGCATCCAGGCGTTGGGCGTGCTGGCCACGATTTCCTCGGCGCGGGCGATCGAGGCCTTCATGCCGCCGGCGCGCGGCGTCAGGTCGAAGCTGGCGCCGTAGGCCATCATGAGACGGCGCCGTTCGATGGACATGCTGTCGGGCATCACGAGGATCAGCTTGTAGCCCTTGACTGCCGCGACCATCGCGAGGCCGATGCCGGTGTTGCCGGAGGTCGGCTCGACGATCGTGCCGCCCGGCTTCAGGGCACCGGACTTCTCGGCGTCCTCGACCATCGCGAGCGCGATGCGGTCCTTGATCGAGCCGCCCGGGTTGGCGCGCTCGGACTTGATCCAGACCTGCTGCGTCGTCTTGCCGAACAGGCGGTTGATGCGGATGTGCGGCGTTTGGCCGATGGTGGCGAGGATGGTGTCGGCTTTCATGAGGTCGCAATCTCTGCGCGCAGCAACACCAAGTAGGCCGGTTTCGAGGTGGTTCCGCTGAGCCGGCGGGTAGGTGGCATCGAGCCGTCCGGGTGACCGGCGGCCCAGATTAATGGCGGTCACGTGGGCGCAACCGCAAGGAAGCGCCCACGCACAGAATCCGGCTTATCGGCGGGCTTCACACTTTTTTTCATCAGGGCACGGTGCAGGCCCGCACCGTGCCGGCCTTGATGCGCTGCGCGCGCTCCGCCGTGGCCGGATGGCTGCTCAGCAGGCTGGCCAGCGCAGAGGCCTGCGATGCCGACGTCTTCGGCCGCTGCGACGTCGCTTCCTTGTCGTCCCCGTGCCCGTCGGGCCCGTCGATCGCCAGCAGCAGGTCGGCCATCGGCGCGAGCGGGCGCCCGGCCTTCTGCATCAGCGCCACCGCGAAGCAGTCGGCCTCGGTTTCGTGGCTGCGGCGGTAGGCCAGGCTGGTCAGCAGCGTGCTGCCAGTGGCGACGATGCCCGACACGTCGCCCATCGCGAGGCCGATCCCGACATTCAGCACGCCCTGCTCGACCACCATGCGCGTGGTGTGGCGGTACACCACGTGGCCCATCTCGTGGGCCAGCACGCCGGCCAGCGCGTCGTCGCCGACCCTGTGCAGTCGGGCGGCCTCGACCAGCGCATCGGTCATGACCATCGTGCCACCCGGCAACGCGAACGCGTTGGGGCCGATGCCCGAGCGGAACGCCAGCGTGAGCTTCGGCGCGTAGCCCGGGTAGCGCGCCAGATCAGGGCCGACCTGCTGCCGGAGGCTGTCGAACGCGGCCTGGATCTCGGCCTGCCGCTCGGGCGCCAGCCGCGAGGGCTGGAGGTGGTCGGCGTCCAGCTCCTGCATCGCCTCGGCCGACAGGCGCTGCTCCCATTCGAGCGGCACGTGGCGTGCGATCTGCGCGGCGGCCCAGGGCGTGCCCCAGCGGTAGAACGCCCAGAGTCCGAACGCCGCGACCACCAGCACCGTCGCGAACACGCGCCAGCGGGTCTGCATGCGCTGCGCCAGGCCGGGCCGGCCGCCCGCGGCCTCGAGCGCCGCATGCCAGCGCGCGCCGTCCTCGACCTCCAGACTGCCGGCGCTGCGCAGGTCGACCACCACCTTGCGCTGTGCTCGCCGGGCGTTCCAGGCCTCGGGCCAGCCCACTTCGGCCGACGAGAACACGCGCGGGGGCGCGGCGTCGCCGGCCAATGGATGCAGATGCAGCGCCGGACCACGGGCCCCGGGCACCAAACCCACCAGCACAGGTCGAGGCTGGCTGCTGAGCCCGTCGAACCAGCGTGCGCGCAGCAACTGTTCCATGCCGTCAGCTGATGAGATCGAAGCCGACGGCATCGCCGATCGCGTCGCCAAAGCCGTCCTGCTGTTGTTGCTCGAGCTGGCCGACCAGCGGCTCGAGGCCGCCGCGCAGGTGCAGCGTGACCGACTCGCTCTTCATGCGGTACTCGTTGATGCGCGCAAAGGGTCGATAGAAGCCGAGCGTGAGCACGCTGAAGATGGCGTTGCGCACGCGCAGCCACACGAACGCGCCGGTGCGCAGGTCGGTGCGAAAGCGCGCGATCCGGCTTACGCCGATGTTGTTCCACATCAGCTGGAACATGCGCGCTTCGCGATACCCCAGCGCGGGCGTCGCCGCAAGAAAAATCGCCAGGAAAGCGCCGAACATGATGGCGATCACGAGCACGAAGACCATCACGCCCTTCGGGCGCGAGCCCGACAGCCATGCGAGCCCGCCGAACAGCAGCGCGCCAAGTGCGATCACCCCGACGATCAGCGCCACCGACAGCACGAACACGCCCACGCTGGCCAGCCAGATCCGCACGAAATCGCCATACACCGGCTTCCAGCGCCCGGCCTGCGCGCCAATGTGGGTGCGGCGCACGAGAAGGCTCTTGTAGTTGTATTCGAGGCGGATCAGGCACAGCAGGCTCAGCACTGCACCGAGCAGTCCGAGGCCCCACATCAATGGCGTCACGACCGGCAGGCGGGGCATCTTGCCGGCAGGGCCGGTCGGCGCGGCCGGCGCCAGCGCATCGAGTGTGAAGCCCAGCACCAGCCAGAGCGCGGCCAGCGCGAACACCGGCCAGCTCGCGCGGTACACCTCGCCCCAGCTGGCCCGAAACTGCAGCCGCAGCCCGCGCCAGCGCGTGTGGCCGAGCCGGAAGCGCATCGCACTGCCCCAGACCCATGGCGACAGCACCGCGGCCAGCACCGTCATGAGGGTGACGGCGGTGTCCTGCCCCGTATTGGACGCAAGTTCGAACGCGACGTAGAGTGCAGCGAACAGCAGGAAACCGATCACCATGCGCCGCAACGGCGCGGTGAACTCGAACGGACTGTCGGCCAGTTCGGTGTGGCCGTAGAAGTACTGCACCGTGCGGCGCCGTGCCCACGGCGTGTAGAGCCCGAGCGTGACGATGGTCAGCAGCACGTTGACCATCCAGACGCCGAAATACTCGCCGCCGTCGCCCGAGAAGCGCACGCCATGCTGCTCGAGGGCGCCGCGCGGCGCTGCAACCGGCGTGTCGTCGTCGTTCATGGGAATTCCCCTCCTGCGCACAGTCTAGGCGCAGCAGCGTG
>SEGN01000073.1 GCA_004211245.1 Variovorax sp. | reverse complement strand
GCGTCGGACTTGAGCTTGCCGGCCACGTCGCCGGGCGGCGGCGAGGTACGGCCCTTGACCGCGGTGTCGACCGCGGTGAGGTAGACGTAGACCTCGTTGAAGAGCTTGAGCGCATCGTCGATCGGCGCCGGCGCGTTGGGCGTGGGCGAGGTCACGAGCTGGCGCAGCGCAGCGAAGCGGTCGTCCACGATGCTCTCGATGCGCTTGCCCGTGGCCACCGGCTTGTTGGGGTCGCCGCCGAACAGGTCTTCCAGCCCCTTGCGGGTGTTGCGCACGGTCTCGGTGGCCTTGCTCACCACGTCCTTGCCGGTCTCGGCCGGGATCAGCGTGGTTTCCTTCACGGCCGCGCGCAGGAAGTTCGACAGCGGCGAGGAGGCGCCCGACAGGATGCGCGCGGTCTCGATGCTCTTGTCGAGCCCGCCGCCGCGCACGAGACGCACGTCGGCGAGCAGCGCCTCCCAGACCTTGACGTATTCCTCGAGGTAGAGCCGGCGCACGCGATCGGTCAGCGCGCCGAGCGCAGCCGCGTCGCGCAGCCGGTCGGCCGCGCTGCGGTCCTGGCCGAGCACCCACGGGTCTTCCTGCGCGAGCAGCGGGGTGAGCACCGCCACCTCGGTCTGGAAGCGCTTGTGGTAGCCGTCGTAGGTGAACATGCCCGGCACGCCGTCGGTCAGCGGCTTGCCGCTGATGCGCTCGAACACCAGCGGCCCCGACGGGCCGGCCGCGGTCGCCACGCTGAAGGCCGGGATGTCCTTGCCCAGGCGCTGGCGCTTGAGCCGGCTGAACACGCGCTGCTCCAGCGGGTAGCTCGCGAGCACGGCGCGCACGCTGCGCACCAGGTTCTCGTCCATCTTGAGCGGCGAGCGCGGCGGGCCTTGCGCGATCAGCACGTCGAGCTGGTCCTCGAGCAGCCTGCGCTGGTCTTCGGCGATGCCGCGGTCCAGGCTGCGCGCCCAGTCGAGCGTGATCCAGGCCTTGAGCGCTTCGGGGTCGAAGCGCTCGGGCTGGTGCAGCATGAGGTAGGTCTTGAGCGCCTCGTAGCTGAACTCGAGGTTGTCCTTCTGCGCGGTGCGCAGCTGGTCCTCGATGCGCTTGGCCAGTTGCGGCAGGAAGGCCTCGTTGAGGGCGCGCTGGTGCGCGAGCATGGCCGCGGCATCGAGCTTGTCGCCCTGGTAGAGGCCGAGCATCATCGACAGCGGCGCATCGCCCTGCCCGTTCTCCGGCGCCTGCCAGATGTTGCGCAGGCCCTGCAGCACCGGGGCCACCTCGACCAGGTTCTGGACCCGCGCGGGCAGTGCCGCCAGGTTCTGGCGCGCCGGCTCCACCTTGGCATCGACCGCCTTCAGGTATTCGAGATTGCGCCAGCTGCTGTAGCCCCACCCGGCCAGCAGGCCCAGCGTGACCAGCGTCATTGCCGCCACGGCAGCGAAGCGCAGCGTGTTGCGGCGGCGCTCCAGCTTGATGTCGGCGCCCGCGAGCCGCTGCTCGGGAAACACCACGTCCTTCAGCAAGGTGGTGAGGAAGTAGCTGCGGCCGCTGCTCTTCTGCGGCGCGAGCATGGCGCGCTCGAGCCCGAAGCTGCGCGCCAGGCTGCCCATGACGCGGTCGATCGGGCTGCCCTCCTGCGTGCCGCTGGTGAAGTACACGCCACGCACCCAGGGCGGCTGCGCGAAGCGCGAGCCGGTGAAGACCTGGTCGAGCAGATCCTGCAGCAGCGGGCCGACCGAGGCGAACTGCGCCGGGAACGCGAAGATGGCAGCCCGGCGCGTGCCGTCGGTCTCGTGCTGCATGCGGTCGATCAGGCCGCCGTTGACGCGGTCGTGCAGCAGGCCGAACTCGCGCTGGAACGCGGCGCCCACGCCTTTCTCATCGACCTGTGCGCCCTCGTCCGGCGGCAGCGTGAAGCCGAACACCTGCGCACGTTGCTCCTTGCCGAGGTCGTCGAAGTACTCGGTGAACCCATAAAGCAGGTCGCTCTTGGTGACGAGCACATAGACCGGCAGCCGCGTGGTGAGCTTGGCGTCGAGTTCGAGCAGGCGCGCGCGGATCGAGGCCGCGAGCGAGGTCCGCGCCTCGGGCCCCTGGCTCAGCAGGTCGGCCACGCTGACCGTCAGGAAGACACCATTGAGCGGGCGGCGCGGGCGCGACTTCTTGAGCAGCCCGAGGAAGCCTTCCCATGCGTTCTTGTCTTCGGTCTGGTGGCTGTCCTGCGTGGTGTAGCGGCCGGCGGTGTCGATCAGCACCGCCTCGTCGGTGAACCACCAGTCGCAGTTGCGCGTGCCACCGACGCCGCGGATCGCGCCAGGGCCGAACTTGTCGGCCAGCGGAAACGAAAGCCCCGAGTTGACGAGCGCCGTGGTCTTGCCCGCACCGGGCGCGCCGATGAACACGTACCAGGGCAGGTCGTAGAGGTAGCTGCCGCCCGAGAGCGACAGCCAGTCGCGCCAGCCGGGCTTCCGGCCGGCGGCGTGGAGGCGCATTTTCCTGAGCGTGGCCACCGCCTCGCTGAAGCGGGTGTTGAGCACCTTCTGCTCGCCGTTGTCGGGCGCGTCGGTCTTGACCGTGGGCGCGCGCATCAGGCCGTCGGTGAGATGCTGGCTGGCACGTCGCGCGCGCCAGCGCCTGAGCACCGCACGCAGCACCACCAGCAGCACGATGACGGCGATGGTCACGCCGCGCCAGAGCTCGCTTTCCAGCGGCGCGAGCGCGCCGATGCGGATCAGCGGGCCGACCCACCAGACCAGCACGCCGACGACGACGAGCGCCAGCAGCGTGAGCAGCAGCGGATGGAACAGCCACCCGAAGATCTTTTTCACCGCTTCACCTCCGACAGTTCCGCAGCCACCCGCTCCGGCGGGCTCAGGAGCACGATGTCGACGCGCCGGTTGCGCGCCCGGTTGGCCGGCGAATCGTTGGCCGCGACGGGCTCGGCGTCGGCCTTGCCGTCCGCGCGCATGCGGGCCGGTTCGACCTGACCGGTGAGCGCGGACCTGACCGCGTCGGCACGCGCGGCCGACAGGTGCCAGTTGGACGGAAAGCGCAGCGACCGGATCGGCTGGTTGTCGGAATGCCCGGTGATCAGCACCTCGCCCTTGACCTCGGCGAGTGCCTGGCCGATGCGCCGCAGCACCGGCAGCGACTGCGGCATCGGCTCCGCACTGCCGGAGCCGAAGAAGGAGTCGCCGCGCAGCCGCACCACGCTGCGGTCGGCCTCGTCGGTGACCGTGACCAGCCCCTGCCTCACTTCCGGCTCGAGGAACTTGGCCAGCCGCGGCGCCTTCGCCAGCGGCGCCGGCGGTGCGATCTGGAGGTTGGGCACGCGCAGCGAAGAGACCGCCGAATAGGTGGTGTCGGAACGGTTGTTGAGCGACAGGCGCAGTGCGAACCACACCATCGCGAGCAACAGCGCGAAGCCGGCCGCGAACACCCACAGCGGCAGCGCATGGCGCAGCTTGGTGGTGCCCGCACCCTGCCCGCGCCAGTGCGGCGACAGGTCGGCCTCGAGCGGCGGACGGTCCTTGCGGATCAGGTCGGCGAGCCGCTGGCGCACGGTGTCGAGCTGCGAGCGGCCGTTGTCGACCACGCGGTAGCGGCCCTCGAACCCGAGCGCGAGCACGCAATAGATCAGCTCCAGCAACTGGCGGTGCGTGGGCACGTCCTGCGCGAGCTTGGCAAGCAGCTGGAACACCTTCTCGCCGCCCCAGGTCTCGTTGTGGAACTGCACCAGCAGGCTCTGCTTGTTCCAGCCGGCCTGCACGCCCCACGGCGTGTTGGCCACGGCCTCGTCGAGCGCGGTGCACATCACGTAGCGCGCGGCCAGCACCGTCTCGTTGGAGGCGCCGGCGCGGCGCGCGGCTGCGTCGAACTGGTTGACGGCTTCGGCGGTCGACGCACGCAGCGCCGGCACGTTGGGCGGCTGCACAAGCGTGCGCAGCCGGGCCGTCAGCGCCAGCAGCTTGCCGGCGGCCGACACCAGCGGGTTGAGCAGACCCAGCTCCCCGATGTCGATGCCGGGCAGGTCGCCACCGCCCGAGGGCAAGGGGGGCGGCGTGCCCGGCGTCTGCCCCGGCGCGCGCGGCTTCGGCTTGATGACGGTGCGCTCGGATTCAAACGCCGCAAAAGGATCCGGAGTGCTCATGATCTGATCGCCCAGAAAGCCAAATCAAGGCCGGGAAAATCGCCAGCGATGTGCATCGCGACGCCGCCCGACTGCTCGAGCTGGCGCCACAGATCGCTGTTGCGGGTTTCGAGCTCGAAGTAGTTCGCCCCCGAATGAAACGGAATCTGGCGCGGCGCCACCGGCAACGGCGTGAGCGTGACGCCCGGCAGTGCAAGGTTGACCAGGTCGCGGATGCGCTCGACAGGGCCGATCTTGACCTGCGTGGGGAAGCGCGCGCGCAGCGCTTCGCTGGGCATCTGCGACATCACCGCCAGCACGAAGGTGGCGTTGCGCTGCAGCTCGACGTCCGGGATCACCGCCACGCGCACCCCGTGCTTGCGGTCGTGCAGCTCGATGCGGATGGCCGACTGTTCCAGCACCATCGACAGGCTGCGGCGCAGGTCGTCCATCAACGGCCGGAAGCTCAGCGCCAGGTCGTCGTGGACGTACGGCCCGAACCTGGCAACGCGGCGCCCGTCGCGAAAGGTCGCCAGGTCGCCGGCCAGCGCGAGCGCCTGCTCGAAGAAGTGCTGCGGGTGCAGCATCGCGCTCTTCGCGAGGTGGGCGAACAACGGTTCGTTGCGGTTGACCGTCTGCAGCAGCAGGAAATCGGCGATCTCGGCCACGCCGCCGGTGCCGCCCTGGCTCATGCGGCCGGCGAGCGCATCGCCGCGCTGGCGCAGCAGACCGAGCAGTTCGTCGAGCCAAGAGCGCATCGCCGCATGGCCGGCCACGTCGAGCAGCGGCGGCAGCAGATGGCGATCGAGCTGGACCTGGTTGTCGACGCGGCGTTCGACCACGCGCGCCACGTTGATCGTCGTCCAGGCGTCGGTGGTTTCGCCAGCGCGCATCAGGCGCGTGTGCAGCGCGCCGAGCTGCACGGTGGCGCTGCGGTCGCCTGCGGTGTTGGAGTCGGGCACCTCGACCTCGAGCACGCGGTGCCGCACCAGGTCTTCATAGCCCTCGGCATCGGCCTCGCGCGCGCCCGCGCGGCGCAGCGGCAGCGCCAGCACCACGGCCTCTTCGCGCATGCTGGACGGGATCTCGATGGGCTCGGGCAGCGGGTCTACCGCCGGCATGTCGAACACCGTGCCGTCGCCGAACACGCCGACCGCGCGCACCAGCGCGAGCTTGCCGAGCGTGAGCGCGGCCGCGTCGATCTCGAGTTCGGCGAACCCCCAGGCGTACGGCGTGGTGGTGCGCAACAGCAGATGCCGGGCATGGTCCGCGTGGCGCTCGCTTTGCTGCAGGTGCTGGGGCTGCAGCAGCATCCCCTCGCTCCAAACCACTTTAGTTCGCCAACTCATCCGCACTCCGTCAACGGCAGGGGCTGCCAGAAACATCTAGTTTCCGGCCTCGGGGTGCTGCGGCAAATCTGGCTAACGGCCTAGCCTGCAGAGGCGGCCTAAGGCGAAGGGACTACGGCGCCGCGTCCTTCAATACCGCCACCTGCTCGGCATAGGTGCTCTCGATGCGCTCCAGCCGCGCCTGCCTGGCCGCGTCGTTGACCCATTGCGCGGTCAGTGCGCTTTGCCTGGCGAGCTGATAGGCCAGCCTGGCGGCCGGCAGCAGCGACGCGTTGTCTGCCGCAAGAAAGCCGGCCAGGTCGTGCAGCGCCTTGAGCGTGGCGCGCTCACTGTCACCGCGCGCGCCCTTCCCCTTCGCATAGTTGACGAGAAAGGCCTGCACCCGCGCGCGGAACTCGGCCGGGTAGTCCTGGCGCACGACGATCTGGGCGTGCGCGATCAGGTCCGATTGCCACACCACCTGCAGCCGCTGCGCCTCGACCGGGAACTGCAGCTGGAAGCGCTCGAAGTCCGCCGTGTTGTTGGTGGCCACCTCGGCGTCGCCGTTCGCCACCGCGAGCGCCGTGGCCTGGTGGGTGCCGACGAGTTCGCTGCGAAAGCGGGTTTCCATCGCGATCTGGTGCGGCAGAAACAACTGCAGTTGGGGCACCACGAAGCCCGACAGCGACCGGCTCTCGCCGCGGGCCAGCCGCCAGCGCTCGGGCTCGTCGAGCACCTCCTTCAGCGTGCCGGGCGGGCCGATCTTGCGGGTGAGCAGCAGGGCGCGGTAGCCGGGCAGGCCGTCGTGGCGCGTCACCTGGGCCACAACGCGCATCCGGCGTTGCGTCACGGTATCGAGCGCCATCTTGCCGGACAGGAAGGCCATGTCGACCTCGTTGCGCTCGATGGCCCGCTCCAGCGCCTCGTACGACGTGACCGACAACACCGTCACCGGCCGGCCGATCGCGCGGCTCAGGTCGGCCAGCAGGGGCTCCCAATCGTTGCGGGACTCGAAGGCGCCGCCCAGCGGCAGAATGCCGAACCGCACCGGCGGCAGGGTGTGCGGCTGGGCCGCTGCCGACGCCGCCAGCAGCCACAGGGCCAGCGTGGCCCAGAGCGCACGCCACCGGTAGGCCATAAGGTGGGCGACAGCGGCCTGAACGGCGCGAACAATAGAGACCTGCATGATTCGGACGAAAACAGCGCGGGCCGCCTGGGACACGACGGATCCAACCGGGATTGCGAGGAACACAATTAGATACCAACTTCGCCGGGCTTTCGTGACGCTTTTGGCATCGCTCCCGCGCCTGTCGCTCGCGCAGCAACTGGTGCTGCTCGCATTGCTGCCGGCGATCGCGGCCACGCTCGGCGCCATCACGGTGCTGACGCGCCAGCATCTGGCCAGCGTCAACGACCTGATGCGCGCCAACGGGCAGACCGTGGCGTTGCAGGTGGCGGCGCTGGCCCAGGCGCCCCTGACGCAAATGGACCGGCGCGCCCTGCTGCGCACGGCGCAGTCGGGCAGTACCCAGCCGCATGTGCAGCGGGTTCAGATCTGGACGGACGACGGCGAAATCGTGGCCGATGCGCGCAGCCCCGCGGCCGCCGGCCGTACCGAGGGCCTGCAAGTGGTGGCGCCGGTGGTCAACGAGGAGGGCAAGGCCCATGGCAAGGTGATGGTCGAGATCAGCCTCGACGCGGTGCAGCGGGCCAAGAACAACGTCTGGTTCAACGTGGTGGTGGTGCTGGCCTCCAGCCTCATCGGGGTGGGCCTGGCGGGCTGGTGGGCTGCGCGGCGCATCAGTGCGCCGATCCGCGAGCTGGGCGAAGCCGTCGACCGGCTCGGCGCCGGCAAGGACGCCAGCGTGAAAGTGCAAGGCACGGCCGAGGTGCAGCGGTTGCAGCACGGTTTCAACGATGCCGCGCGCGCGCTGGTGGAAAGCCAGCGCCTGCTGCAAAGCCGCATCGGCCAGGCCACCGCGGAACTGGCGAGCAAGAACGCGCAGCTGGAGGTGGCGAGCCAGGCCAAGACGCGCCTGCTGGCCGCGGCGAGCCACGACCTGCGCCAGCCGCTGCACGCCCTGACACTGTTTTCCGACGGGCTGGCCAACAACGAAACCGACCCGGTGAAGCTGCAGCGCATCGCCCACATCAAGGAATGCGTCGATTCGCTGGACCGCCTGTTTTCGGAACTGCTCAATCTTTCCCAGCTCGATGCGGGCGTCTTGCAGCCGCAGTGGATCGACTTTCCGCTGGACCGCCTGTTCGACGAGATCAGCCGCAACTTCCGGGCGGTGGCCGAGCACCAGAACCTCCGGCTCGTCGTGCGCAAGACCGACCTGTGGGTGCGCAGCGACTACGTGATGCTCTCGCGCATCCTGAACAACCTGGTGTCGAACTCGCTGCGCCACACCCAGGAGGGTGGCCTGCTGATCGGCGCGCGCCGGCGCGGCAAGGGCGTGCGCATCGACGTGTGGGACACCGGCATCGGCATCGCGCAGCAACATCAGCAGCGGGTGTTTGAGGAGTTCTATCAGATCGACGCGCAGCGCAGCGGCCGCGGCGCGCGCGGCATGGGGCTCGGCCTGGCCACCGTGCAGCGGCTGGCGCGCCTGCTCAACACACGGGTCGAACTCAGCTCGGTGCCGCGCAAGGGCACGGTGGTGCGGGTGCTGGTGCGCGGTGCCGCCGCCGCCGAAACGGTGCCGCTGCAGGCCGTCACCCCCGGCGGACCCGAAGCGGAGGCCAGCCTGGCCGGCGTCCGGATCCTGGTGATCGACGACGAGCGCACCATCCTCGAAGGCCTGCAGGTCGTGCTGTCGAACTGGGGCGCCGACGTGCTGGCGGCGCAGAGCCGCGAGGAGGCGCTGGCACTGGCCGACCACTGGGACAGGCCGCCCGATGTGGTGGTGAGCGACCTGTTGCTGCGCGAAGGCGACAACGGGCTCGACGTGCTGGCCGCGCTGGAGCGGCATCCGCGCGGCATCGGCGTCGCCACCGCGCGGCTGCTGGTCACCGGCGAGACCAAGCCCGACCGGCTGCGTGAAGTGGCGAGCGCCGGGGTCGCCGTGCTGTACAAGCCGGTGTCGCCGCGCGTGCTGCGCCAGGCCATCGCGGCGCAGCTGGCGGCATTGGCCCAGGCCAACCCCTAGACCGTAGGGCATAGGTCGGCCGGCTGCCGGGGCCGCGGCGCGATGGGCGCGCATCCCCAACTTGGGGGTCGACATAAGCCCTCTGCCTTATCGCGCAACTTCCGGGCGCTCCGTACATTGGTTCAACTTCCCACCGTTGCGCCCCCCATGCTCCCCAACTCCCTCCCGACAGCCCTCCGGCGGCTGGTGCCCATCCTGTGTCTGGGGCTGGGCGGGCTGTGCAGCCCGAGCGCGGCGCAGGGGCATGCGCTGGGCATGACCGTGTTGCAGACCGATGCGCAGCCGGCCCATGCCGAGTTCGTACGCCAGTTGCAGGACGCGCAGGCGCCGGACGCGCGTTTCGCGCTGGTGCGGCTGGGGGCCGGCGAGTCCGCGCAGGGCCCCGAGGACGAGTCCGCCAATGCCGGCGTGCGCACGCGCAGCTTGCGTGCCGGTGCCGCAGCCGAGTCGATCACCGTGGCCGTGGGCGCCGGCGCCGCACGCGCGGCGCTCGAGCGCACCGGCAGCGAGCCGCTGCTGCTGGCCATGCTGAGCCGGCTCGACTACGAAGGCCTCAAGTCATCCTCGGCCATGCGCCGACCCGACCGGCGGGTGGGCGTGCTGCTGCGCGATCCGGCCATGGTCGACCAGCTGGCGTTGGTCGACGTGGTGCTGCCGGGCAAGCGCAGGCTCGGGGTGGTCGCGACCGGCGAGTCGGAGCCGCTGCTGCGCGAACTGCAACGTGCAGCACAGGGCTGGGACTTGCAGATCGAATACGCGCCGGACGCCCGCTCGCTCGCAGCCGCGCTGAAGACCGTGCTGCCCCGAAGCGACGCGCTGCTGGTGCTGCCCGACCTGATCGGCGACGACCAGGCTGCCACGCTGGCTGTGCTGCGCGCGGCAGCCACCGCCGGCGTGCCGGTGTTCGGCGCCAGCGATGGCCTGGTGCGCTCCGGCGGGCTGGCGGCGGCGGTGTCGACCCCCGTGCTGCTGGCACGGCAGGCGCGCACGCTGGGTCAGAAAGTCGCGGCCGGCGGCGGCAGCGGCTCGCCCATGGTCGAGGCGGCCACGCCGGCCACCGTGCGCGTCAACCCCACCGTGGCGCGTGCGCTGGGCCTGCGCCTTCCCGACGAGCGCGAACTGACCGAGCGGGTGACCGCCGCGCGATGAGCACCCGCACCATCGGTGCCGATCCGGCGGCGCCGCCGACCGGCGTGGCGCCGGCGGGGCACGGCCATCTGCAGGTGCGCGGCAACCTGCAGAACGACCTGCTGCGGCTCGGCGTGTTGCCGTGCGCCGTGGCCGCTTTCGCGCTGACCGCATGGTTCACCCACAACCGGCTCACCACGCTCGAATCCGCCTTCAATGCCGAAGGCCACTCGGTGGCGCTGCAGGTGGCCGGCCTGTCGGATCTGAGCCTGTACGCGGGCGATCTTCCCGCGCTGCAGAACGTGGCCAACGCCGCGCTGCGCAGCGGCCAGGTCACGCGCATCGAAATCAGCAACAGCGCGGGCGTGTACGTCACGGCAGGGGCCAACACGGTGCCGGTCGATCAGTTGCGCGTCTACACCGCGCCGGTCACCCTGCGCGAGGCATCGCGCGCGAGCGCGTTCTCGCCGGCGGGCGCCAGCACGGCGGGCCAGGCACCGATCGGTCTGGTGCAGGCCTTCCGCGACACCACCGCCTACGCCCGCGAGCGCACCCGCTCGCTGATTGCGGGCATCGGCATTGCGCTGGTGGCGCTGCTGGTGGCCTGGGCCGCGGTACGTCGCATGGCGCGCACGGTCACGCGTCCGCTGCGCCGCATCTCGCGCACCGTGGCCGCGTTGGAGGCTGGCCAGTTCGAGGCCCGTTGCGAGGTGATCGGCGGCAGCGGCCCGCCTGAGCGCGCACACGAACTCGCGCGGCTCGCGCACGACGTGAACCGCCTGGCCGAGCGCCTGCAACGCAACCAGCAAATCAGCGAAGACCGCGTGCGCGAGGCCACGTCGGTGGCGCTCGAGCGCATGGCCGATGCGGAGCAGGCCGCGCTGTCGCGCGCCCGGTTCCTGGCCGCAGCCAGCCATGACCTGCGCCAGCCGTTGCACGCCATGGGGCTTTTCATCGACGGTTTGCTGCCGACGGCCACCGCCGCGCAACGCCCTGCGGTTCAGCGGCTGCAGGAAAGCACCGCCTTCATGGGCGTCCTGCTGGACGACCTGCTCGAGATCTCGCGCCTCGACGCGCAGGTGCTGACGCCGACAGTGGCCAGCGTGTCGCTGGCGGCGCTGTTCGACCAGCTCTCGGCCCAGCATGCGGCGCAGGCCGGGGAAGCCGGCGTGCGCGTGGTCTGGAAGGCCCGCGGCCTCGCGGTGCGCAGCGACCCGGCGCTGTTGCAGCGGGTCGTCGGCAATCTGGTGGCCAATGCGATCCGCCACGCCCCCGAAGGCACCGTGCTGGTGGCGGCCCGGCAGCGCGGCGAACGGGTGTGCATCGAGGTGCGCGACAACGGCGTCGGCATCGCACCGATCCACCAGGCGCGCATCTTCGAAGAGTTCTACCAGGTCGCGAACACCGAGCGCGACCGGCGACAGGGCTTCGGCCTGGGCCTGGCGATCTGTGCACGCATCGCACGGCTGCTCGGCACCCGCATCGTGTTGCGCTCGGCGCTGCAGGCGGGCAGCAACTTCTCGCTGACGCTGCCGCGCGCCCAGGAACCGGCCGTGCCGCCGCGCGCGGCCGACGCGCCAGCGGCCGCACCGCTGGCCGGGCTGCACTGCCTGGTGCTGGACGACGACCCGGCCATCCTGGACGGTAGCCGCAGGCTGCTCGAACAATGGGGCTGCCGGGTCGACTGCGCCGCCACGGTGGCGGAAGCCGACGCGCTGATCGCCGATCCCGGCAACCGCTTCGACGTGGTGCTGTGCGACCTGCAACTGGCCGGCGACGAGGACGGCATGGCCGTGATCGGGCGGGTGAGACGGCTGCAGCCGGACGCGTTGCCGGTGCTGGTGTCGGGTGCCACCGGCCCCGAGACGTTGCAACGCCTGCGGCAGGATGGCGTGACATTGCTGACCAAGCCGGTGGCCCCGGCCAAGTTGCGCGCACTGCTGGCGACGCGGCG
>SEGN01000072.1 GCA_004211245.1 Variovorax sp. | reverse complement strand
TGCGGGCTGATGTACATGCTGGGCTATTCGCTCAACAACCTGAGCCTGATGGCGCTGACCATCGCCACCGGCTTCGTGGTGGACGACGCGATCGTGATGATCGAGAACATCTCGCGCTACCTGGAGGAGGGCGAGGCGCCGTTCGCGGCGGCGATCAAGGGCGCGGCGCAGATCGGATTCACCATCATCTCGCTCACGGTGTCGCTGATCGCGGTGCTGATCCCGCTGCTGTTCATGGGCGACGTGGTCGGGCGGCTGTTCCGCGAGTTCGCGATCACGCTGGCCATCACGATCCTGATCTCTGCAGTGGTTTCGCTCACGCTGGTGCCGATGATGGCGGCGCGCATGCTCAAGAGCGAGCCGCACAACGCGACGCGCGGGCTTGCCGGCAAGGTGCAGGCGTTCTTCGATCGCGTGATCGCGCGCTACGACGTGATGTTGCGATGGGTGTTTCGCCGGCAGGGGCTCACGATGGTGGTGGCGCTGCTCACGCTGGTGCTCACCGTGCTGCTGTATGCGTTCATCCCCAAGGGGCTGTTCCCGACGCAGGACACCGGCCAGCTTCAGGGTCGCATCGAGGCGGCGCAGGATGTGTCGTACGAGCGGATGGCGGGACTGCAGCAGGCCGCCGCGCGCGCCATCCTGGCGGACCCGGACGTGCAGAGCCTGAGCTCGTTCACCGGCGTCGACGCGGCGAACAACACGATGCTCAACACCGGCCGCATGCTGATCAACCTGAAGGCCGACCGCGGCAGCCAGGAAGACACGATGAACCGGCTGCGCAACCGCGTGCGCGAGGTGGCGGGCGTGACGCTGTACCTGCAGCCGACGCAGGACCTGACGATCGACGCCGAGACCGGGCCCACCGAATACCGTTTCTCGATCGAGGGCGTCGATTCGGCGACGGTGACGGAGTGGGTCAAGAAGCTGATGGCGAAGCTGGAGGGCGACACGCGCGTGCGCAACGTGACGAGCGACGCCGGTGCGCAGGGCTTGTCGGCCTACGTGGACATCGACCGCAACACCGCGTCGCGCCTGTCGGTGACGGCGAGCGCGGTGGACGACGTGCTCTACAGCGCGTTCGGCCAGCGCATCGTGTCGACCATCTTCACCGAGACCAACCAGTACCGGGTGATCCTGGAGGCGAAGGTCGACTCGATCGAGACGCCGCAGCAGCTCGGCACGCTGAACCTCAAGACCGGTTCCGGCGCGCCGACGCCGCTGTCGGCCGTGGCGACGATCCGCGAACAACTGGCGCCGCTGCAGATCACGCACGTGGCGCAGTACCCGGCCGCGACGGTCGGCTTCGACACGGCGCACGGCGTGTCGCTCGGCAATGCGGTCGATTCGATCCGCCAGGCCGCGAAGGACATCGGCATGCCGGCGAGCGTGACGATGACTTTTCTCGGCGCCTCGGGCGCGTACGAGAAGTCCTTGTCGAACCAGCTCTGGCTGATCCTCGCGGCGGTGGTGTGCGTGTACATCGTGCTGGGCGTGCTCTACGAGAGCTACATCCACCCACTGACGATCCTGTCGACGCTGCCGTCGGCCGGCGTGGGCGCGTTGCTGGCGCTGATGCTGACAGGCAACGACCTCGGCGTGATCGGGATCATCGGCATCATCCTATTGATCGGCATCGTGAAGAAGAACGCGATCATGATGATCGACTTCGCGATCGACGCCGAGCGCCACCAGGGCAAGACGCCGCTCGAGGCGATCCATCAGGCGGCATTGTTGCGCTTTCGCCCGATTCTGATGACCACGCTGGCGGCGTTGTTCGCTGCGGTGCCGTTGATGCTGGGGTTCGGCGAAGGTGCGGAGTTGCGTCGTCCGCTGGGCCTGGCGATTTTCGGCGGGCTGATCGTGAGCCAGGTGCTGACGTTGTTCACCACGCCGGTGATCTATCTGGCGTTCGATCGGGTAGGGCAGCGGTTCAGAAGGAAGCCGGGTTCCGAGGTGGTGGCTTGACTTGCTTCATGGCTTCTTTGAGAGCGCCCGGCGTGCGGTGCGCGCTGGCCGAGCCCTGCTGCGCCGGCCGCTTCGCGGCTGCCCTGCGGTGCTCGCGCAAACGGGCCGTCGCAGAACTCGCTGCGTTCACTTCGTTCACTGCGCTCAGACAGCTGCGACGAGTCAGTCCACGAAGCGCGTGTCCTTCGGCACGCGCGCCCGCTCGCGCTGCGCGCCTCGGCGGCGCAGAAGGGCTCGGCCAGCGCGCACCGCACACCGGGCTCGGGGTCGTGGATGGGGCCGGTCTTCTTTGCGTGCAACCCCAATGCGTCCACGGCGGCGGGCGGTATGCGTTGAGCCGGCCGTTGAGGCACCGGCGAGCACCGCAGGGGCAGGCGGATCAGGGCTCGCTGCTGTTTGAGCCGCAGGCGAGTTCAGCGAGACCCCGTCTGACGCGAGGAGCAGCAGCGAAGCCCGAAGGGCCGGTGACGTCGGCCGGCTCGGCGCATACCGCCCGCCGACGCACCCCGAGCGAGGAGGCTGCGAAGTGAACCTCTCCCGCCCCTTCGTAGAACGCCCGATCGCAACGGTCCTGCTCACCATCGGCATCGCGCTGGCCGGCATCGCCGCGTTCTTCGTGCTGCCGGTGTCGCCGCTGCCGAACGTCGACTACCCGGCGATCTCGGTCACGGCGCAGTTGCCGGGCGCGAGCCCCGACACCATGGCCAGCAGCGTGGTCACGCCGCTGGAGCGCCGCCTCGGCACCATTGCCGGCGTCAACGAGATGACGTCGAACAGCTCGACAGGCTCGGGCCGCATCAGCCTGCAGTTCGACCTCAAGCGCAACATCGACGGCGCGGCACGCGAGGTGCAGGCGGCGATCAACGCGGCGCGGGTCGACCTGCCGGCAACGCTGCGGCGCAACCCGACCTACCGCAAGGCGAATCCGGCATCGTCGCCGGTCATCATCCTGGCGCTCACCTCCAAGACCAAGACGCCAGGGCAGATCTACGACGCGGTCTCCAACATCGTGAGCCAGCGCATCTCGCAAGTGGCGGGCGTGGGCGACGTGGAAATCGGCGGCGGCTCGCTGCCGGCGGTGCGCATCGAGCTGCAGCCCTATGCGCTCAACAACTACGGCATCAGCACCGAGGACGTGCGCGCCGCCATCCAGGCCAGCAACGCGAACCGGCCCAAGGGTGCCATCGAGGGCGAAGGGCGGCGGCTGCAGATCTACACCACCGCGCCGGGCCTGCGCGCGGCCGACTACCGCTCCATGGTGATCGCCTGGCGCAACAACGCCGCGGTTCGGCTGTCCGATGTCGCCAATGTGGTCGACGGCGTGGAGAACCGGCGCACGCTCGGCCTCTTCAACGGCGACCCGGCCATCGTCGTGCTGATCACGCGCGAGCCCGGTGCCAACATCATCGAGACGGTGGACGGCGTGCGTGCGCTCATCCCCGAACTGCGCGCGCAGCTGCCGCAGGACATCGAGGTGCAGGTCGCGTCCGACAGCACCAACTCCATCCGGGCGTCGCTGCGCGAGATCGAGGCCACCTTGATGATCTCGATCGCGCTCGTGGTGCTGGTGGTCGGCCTGTTCCTGCGCAAGGCGCGCGCCACCATCATTCCGGCGGTCGCCACCGTGGTGTCGCTGCTCGGCACCTTCGGCGTGATGTATTTGCTGAACTTCAGCCTCAACAACCTGAGCCTGATGGCGCTCACGGTGGCCACGGGTTTCGTGGTCGACGACGCGATCGTGGTGCTGGAAAACACCCAGCGCCACATCGAGGCCGGCATGGACAAGCTCGAGGCAGCGCTGCTCGGCGCGCGCGAGGTGGGGTTCACGGTGCTTTCGATCAGCCTGTCGCTGGTCGCGGTGTTCATCCCGCTGCTCTTCATGGAAGGGCAGGTCGGCCGCCTGTTCCGCGAGTTCGCGGTCACGCTCTCGGCCGCGGTGCTGATCTCGCTGGTGATCTCGCTCACCACCACGCCGATGATGTGTGCCTGGCTGCTCAAGTCCGAGCCCAAGGCCGATCCCGATGCACCGCCGCGGCGGCGTGCGTGGCCGGTGCGCTGGGCCGAGGCCAGCTACGACTTCAGCCTGCGCACCTACGAACGCAGCCTCGACTGGGCATTGGCCAGCAAGACCATCGTCATGCTGGTGCTGGTGGCGGTGATCGGGCTCAACTATTACCTCTTCACGCACATCCCCAAGGGCTACTTTCCGCAGCAGGACAACGGGCAGCTCAACGGCGGCCTGCGTGCCGACCAGAGCATCTCGTCGGCCGCGCTCGGCGAGAAGCTGAAGCAGGCGGTCGACATCATCCGCAAGGACCCTGCAGTGGACACCGTGGTCGGCTTTGCCGGTGGCAGCCGTGCGGGCGGCGGCTTCATGTTCGTCAACCTCAAGCCGGTCGGTCAGCGCGATGTCACGAGCCCGCAGGTGATCGCGCGGCTGCGCCCCCAGCTCGACCGGCTCACCGGGCTGCGCGTGTTCCTCGGCCAGGTGCAGGACCTGCGCATGGGCGGGCGCTCGAGCAACTCGACCTACCAGTACACGCTCAAGAGCGACAACATCAAGGACCTGCGCACCTGGGTGGGCAAGCTGGCCGACCGGCTGAAGCAGGAACAGGCTCTGACCGACATCGACAGCGACCAGTCCGACAACGGCGTCGAAACCTATGTGACGGTCGACCGCGACAGCGCCGCGCGCCTGGGTCTGACGTCCAGCGCCATCGACAGCTCGCTCTACAACGCCTTCGGCCAGCGCTCCGTGGCCACGATCTACGACGAGCTGAACCAGTACGCCGTGATCATGGAATGGGCGCCACGCTTCATGCAGGGTCCGGTGGAGCTGAAGGACCTCTACGTGCCGGCCAACCCGGTGCTGCAGAGCGGCACCGTGGTGGCGACCACCTCGGCCAACCCGGGCCTGCGCGGCGCCTCGACCGGTTCGCCGCTGGCCAACACCGCGACCAGGATGGTGCCGCTCAGCGCGGTGGCGAAGATCTCGGAGCGGGCGATTCCGACCTCGATCTCGCACGAGGGCGGCGAGCTCTCCAGCACCATTTCGTTCGACCTGGCCCCCGGCACCTCGATCGGCGAGGCGCGTACCCTCGTCGAGCAGGCCACGGCCGACATCGCGATGCCGATCAACGTGCGCGGCGCCTTCAGCGGCACGGCAGCCAGCGCGCAGCAGTCGCAGGGGCAGCAGGCCTTCCTGATCGTCGCTGCCATCGTGGTGATCTACATCGTGCTGGGCGTGCTGTACGAGAGCCTGGTGCACCCGATCACGGTGCTCACGACCTTGCCGTCGGCCGGCGTGGGTGCGGTGCTGGCACTGCTGCTGTTCCGCATGGACTTTTCCATCATCGCGTTGATCGGCGTGTTCCTGCTGATCGGCATCGTCAAGAAGAACGCCATCCTGATCATCGACTTTGCGCTGGAGGCGGAGCGCTCGCGCGGACTCTCGGCCACCGATGCGGTGCGCGAGGCCTGCATGCTGCGCTTTCGCCCCATCCTCATGACCACCATGGCGGCCGCACTCGGCGCGCTGCCGCTGGCGATCGGTTTCGGCCAGGGCGCGGAGCTGCGCCAGCCGCTGGGCGTGTCGATCATCGGCGGGCTCGTCGCGAGCCAGTTGCTCACGCTGCTGACCACCCCGGTGGTCTACGTCCTCATGGACAAGCTGCGCCGGCGCCCCGCCAACGAGAAGCACCTGAGCCGCATCGCCGGCGCCCCGACATGACCCCGAAACGCATCCCATTTTTCCACCGCTCCACCGCGGCCCTGGCGCTTGCCGCGCTGCTGGCCGGCTGCGCGGTCGGCCCGCGCTACGAGCGCCCCGCGATCGCATCGCCCAGCGCCTGGAAGGAGGCGCCCGCTGCGGAGGGCTGGCTGCCCGCGGCGCCGGCCGACGCGCTCGACCGCGGCGAGTGGTGGCGGCTGTTCGGCGATGCCGGGCTGAACGAACTGGCGGCCCGCGTGCAGGTGTCCAACCAGAACATCGCCGCGGCCGTCGCCAACTATGCGCAGGCCACGGCGCTGGTGCGCGAGCAGCGCGCGAGCCTGTTCCCGACGGTGGGGCTGTCCGGCAGCAGCCGCCGCAGCGGCCAGACCGGGTCGAACAGCAGTGGCACGGCCACCGGCGCCTCCAGCCTGTCGCTCGACGTCGACTGGGCGCCCGACGTGTGGGGCCGCCTGCGCACGGCGGTCGGCAGCGCGCAGGCCTCGGCGCAGGCGAGCGAAGCCGACCTCGCGGCGGCGCGCCTGTCGGCACTGGGCGAACTCGCCACCAACTACTTCGCGCTGCGCGAAGCGGATGCCGAGCTTGCCTTGCTGGCCGACACCATCGAAGGCTACGAGCGCAGCTACACCATCGCGCGCAACCGCTACGAGGCCGGCATCGCGGCCCAGAGCGATGTGCTGCAGGCGCAGACGCAACTGGTCAACACGCGCGCCGAGCGGGTTGCGCTGCAGCGCACGCGCGCCACGCTAGAGCACGCGATCGCCGTGCTCATCGGCGCTTCGCCGGCCGACTTCGAGTTGCCTGCGCTGGCGGCCTGGACCCCGGCGGTGCCGGCCGTGCCGCTCGGCGTACCGTCGACCCTGCTGCAGCGCCGGCCCGACATCGCCGCGTCGGAGCGCGCGGTGGCGGTGGCCAATGCGCAGATCGGCATCGAACGCTCGGCCTACTTCCCGAGTCTGAGCCTCGGCGGTTCGCTGAGCCGCTCGGCGACGCGGGTGCAGGATCTCTTCAGCGCGTCGACCACGCTGTGGGCGCTGGGCATCTCGGCCACGCAGGTGCTGTTCGACGCGGGAGCCATCGGCGCGCGCGTGGACGCGGCCAGGGCCGGGCACGAGGCCGCCGTGGCGCGCTACCGCCAGACGGTGCTGACAGCGTTCCAGAACATCGAAGACCAGCTCACCGCCACGGCCAGCCTGGCGCAGCAGGAGGCGCTGCGGCGGGAGGCCTCGGCCGCCGCCGACAAGACCGAGCAGCAGATCCTCAACCGCTACCGCGCGGGGCAGGTGAGCTACACCGAGGTGGTGACGGCGCAGGCCTCGGCACTGAGCGCGCGCCGCACCGTGCTGCAGTTGCAGGTGAACCGGCAAACTGCGGCCGTGGGCCTGATTCAGGGCCTGGGCGGCGGGTGGGATGCCGGCGCTGTCAGGGACGGCGGCGGGGGCTGATCAGCGCCACCAGCGCCACCGCGTGCACCAGCAGCACGAAGACCGCCGACACGATCAGCATCAGGCGGTCGATCTCTTCGGTGGTCCATTCGGTCATGGGGCGAATCGTCTGCCTCAATCATGGAGAAATGTGGGAGCCCCCACCGGGCGGCCTCCCCGATATCTCCGCATTCCGTGTTCAACATTCGCCGGCCGGAGCAGTGCAGACGCGTCGCTCCGGTTCGTGCAATCCCTTGAACCCGGAGTAAACCTGAATGAAAAGAACCCTTACGGCGCTGGCCGCGCTGGCCACGGCCGCTCTGGCCTCGGCCCAATCGTCCGTCACGCTGTTCGGCGTCGTGGACGCGTCCATCAGCCGCTACTCGGCCACCTCGCGTGACCCGCTCACCGGGCTTGAACGCAAGACCCGCCAGACCAGCCTCGGCAACTCGGGCTACAACGCGAGCCGTCTCGGCTTTCGCGGTACCGAAGACCTCGGCGGCGGGCTTGCCGCGAGCTTCTGGCTGGAAGCGCCGATCAGCGTTGACGACGGCAGTGCCAGTGGCCTGACGTTCAACCGCCGATCGACCGTGAGCCTCTCCGGCGGCTTCGGCGAACTGCGGCTGGGGCGCGACTATGCGGCCACCTACTCGAACGACACCGTTTTCGACCCCTTCGGCACCAACGGTGTGGGCACCAATCTGATTGCGTCGGTGAGCGCCGGCAGCAACCTGAACAACACGAACTATGTCCGCGCAAGCAACATGGTCGGGTACTTCCTGCCGCCGAACCTCGGTGGCTTCTACGGGCAGGTGCAGTACGGCTTCAACGAGAACGTCAGCACCAGCGGGACGTCGCTCACTGCCGGCACCAGTTCCAGCGCCGGTCGCTACGTCGGTGGGCGTTTCGGCTATGCGAACGGGCCGCTGGACGTTGCCGCGTCGTACGGCGAGAGCACCGTCGTCGACACCAGCGCGTTGACCCGCACGGTCCAGACGGCCAACCTCGGCGCGTCGTACGACCTCGGGCCGGTCAAGCTGTTCGGTGAGGTCTCGCGCGTGCGCAACAGGTTCGAGCAGGCTGCCGCCTCGTACCGCGACAACTACGACGGCTACCTGCTCGGTGCCACGGTGCCGGTGGGCGCCGGTCTGATCCGTGCGTCCTACTCGGCCGTGAAATACAACGAGGGCACTGCCGGGCTCTACGGCGCCGACCCGCGCGCGCAGAAACTCGCCCTCGGTTATGTGCACAACCTGTCGAAGCGCACGGCGCTCTACGCCACCCTGGCGCGCGTGAACAACCGCAACGACGCGGCCTACACCGGCACGCTCAGCTCCGCCATCACCACCGGCGGGTCGGTCAGCTACAGCGGCATTCCGCGCTCGTCGACCGGCTACGACTTCGGTATCCGCCACGCTTTCTGATCGGCATGGCCGACCGGTTGTCGCGGCGCTTGCACGGCGCGCTGGCTGCGTCGCTGGCGCTGCTGGTGGCGGGCTGCCAGTCGGCTGTCGACGATCTCGATGCGGCAGGCGGATGCCGCCGCAGTCTTTCCACGCTGGCGCCGATCCTGGCCACCGGCAGCGGCGATTTGCCGTGCTATCTGCCAGCGCGCCCGCGCTGGCCCTTTCACTCATGATGAAAACATTCCAGGAGCGGTTTCGCCTGCGCGGCGCCGCTGTCGTGATCGCCGCGATGCTCGCCGCGGCTGGCGTTCGCGCGGCAGAACCCTTCACCGTGCGCGACGTGCGCATCGAGGGCCTGCAGCGCGTCGAGCCCGGCACCGTGCTGGCCTCGATGCAACTTCGCGTGGGCGACCCCTACAGCGACGAGCGCGGGTCGGCCGCGATCCGCGCACTGTTCGCGCTCGGGCTCTTCAAGGATGTGCGCATCGACATTGCCGGCGACGTGCTGGTGGTGATCGTCGAGGAGCGGCCGACCATCGCCGAGATCCAGCTGGACGGTGTCAAGGAGTTCGACAAGGAGGTGCTCAAAAAGGCGCTGCGCGAGGTCGGATTGGCCGAGGGTCGGCCCTACGACAAGGCGTTGGCCGATCGCGCCGAGCAGGAGCTCAAGCGCCAGTACATCAGCCGCAGCCTCTACAACGCGAACGTCATCACCACCGTGACGCCGACCGAGCGCAACCGCGCGAACCTGACCTTCACGGTCGACGAAGGGGCGTCGGCCCGCATCCGGTCGCTGCGCATCGTCGGCAGCCGGGCGTTTAGCGAATCGACCCTGTTGAGCCTGTTCGATCAGGACAGCGGCGGCTGGCTCGCCTGGTACACCAAGTCGAACCAGTACTCGCGCGCGAAGCTAAACGCCGATCTCGAGACCTTGCGTTCGTACTACATCACGCGCGGCTATCTGGAATTTCGCGTCGAGTCCACGCAGGTTGCGATCTCGCCCGACCGCGAGGACCTGTCTGTCACCGTCAACATCACCGAAGGCGAGAAGTTCACTGTCTCGGGGGTCAGGCTCGAAGGCAACTACCTCGGCCGCGAGGCCGAGTTCAAGTCACTGGTCACCGTGCAGCCGGGCGCGCTCTACAACGGCGAAGAGGTGACCGAAACCACCAAGGCCTTCACCGACTATTTCGGCACCTTCGGGCATGCCTTCGCGAAAGTGCAGGTGCTGCCGGAGGTGGACCGTGCGAATCGGCGGGTCGCGCTCACGCTGCAGGCGGACCCGTCACGCCGCGTCACGGTGCGGCGCATTCACATCGCCGGCAACAACCGAACCCGCGACGAGGTGATCCGGCGTGAGTTCCGCCAATACGAGGCTTCCTGGTACGACGGCGACAAGATCAAGCTGTCGCGCGACCGTGTCGACCGGCTCGGCTACTTCACCGATGTGAGCGTGGACACGCAGGAGGTGGCCGGCACGCCCGACCAGATCGACCTGACCGTCGAAGTGAAGGAAAAACCCACCGGAACCCTGCAGCTTGGCGCTGGCTACTCGAGCACCGACAAGGTGTCGCTGAGCTTCGGCATCCAGCAGGAGAACCTGTTCGGCTCCGGCAACTATCTCGGCCTGCAGGTCAATACGAGTTCGTACAACAAGTCGATTTCGTTGTCGGCCACGGACCCTTACTTCACCACCAGCGGCATCTCCCGCACGCTCAGCGTGTCCCACACCGCGACGCGCCCCTACTACGAGGCCGATGGCAACTACAAGCTGACGAGCACCGGCGGCGCGGTCAAGTTCGGCGTGCCGTTCGGCGAGCTGGACACGGTGTTCTTCGGCCTCGGCCTGGAACGCTACCGCTTCAAGCCCGGCACCAACGGTTCGTACACGCTGGTGGACGGCTCGTACGTCTACACCGCCACGCCGCAGGCCTACCTCGACTACTTCGAGTGCACCGGCACGGTGCCGAGCGTGGTGTGCGCAAAGGACAGCATCCTCGGCGTACCGGCCACCATCGGCTGGTCGCGCGACGACCGCGACAGCGCGTTGACGCCGACGCGTGGACGGCTGCAAAGCGCGAATCTCGAAGTCGGCGTCGGCTCGGCGCTGCGCTACGTGAAGAGCCAGTACCAGTACCAGCAGTTCTTTCCGCTGAGCAAGCAGTACACGCTGGCCGTGAATGGAGAACTGGGCTATGCCCGCGCGCTGGGCGACTCGACCTATCCGATCTTCAAGAACTTCTATGCCGGCGGCCTCGGCTCGATCCGCGGCTTCGAGCAGAACTCGCTCGGCCCGCGCGACAGCGTGACCGGCGGGTCGCTGGGCGGCACGCGCAAGGCGATCTTCAATGCCGAACTGAGCACGCCGTTTCCCGGCGCCGGCAACGACCGCACACTGCGGCTCTATGGCTTCTTCGATGCCGGCAACGTGTTCACCGAACGCGGCGCCAGCCTGACCGATGCGCAGTGGAAGGCGCAGAACCGGATCCGTGCCTCGGCCGGCATCGGCATCAGCTGGATCTCGCCGCTCGGCCCGCTGCGACTGGCCTACGCGTTACCGATCCGCTACCAGAAGCTCGACGAAACCAACAACATCGCGGCCGACCGGATGCAGCGCGTCCAGTTCCAGATCGGGACGGCGTTCTAGACCGCACGGGCTCGCGCAGCGTCGGCGAGGATGCACGACGCGCGCAGCGCCGTCTCGCCCGCCAGCTGGACATCCGACGCGCAACTCCGAAGGGTGCGCTCCCGGTCGTCGACGGCCACGTCATCCGAATCGGCCAGCAAGGCACAGCTGACCTCGAGCGCGGCGAGCGCGGCGACCAGGCACATGTGCATGCCTGCGCAGGCGCGCTGGCCAAGCTGGATCTCGTGCGCACGGCGGGCGCTGACAGCCGGCGAATCCGATGCCATGCCCACCAGCCGGGCGTGTTCGGCACCGTTGAAGAGCGCCTGGATCACTGCATCGATGGCCTGTCTGGCCTGTTCTATGTCATGGGTGGCGGCGGCGCTCATGCTGTGGGTTCCTTGCAATGAAAATTGCCCGGCGCCTGCGCGACGAAGGCGTCGTCTGGCAAGCCAGCCTGCCGCAGGAGGCACTTGCCGTGGCGGTGCACCCTTCGGAGATCGAGGAACTGCTGCGGCATCTGCTCGCCTTGCCCGGTACCGGCGCTTGCGCAGGCGGCTTGTGCCAGGTGATGGCCCGCGTCGACGGAGCCCATGCCGCGCTGCACTTCATGGATCGCAGTGGCAGTGCGGAGGGCTCCCATCTTGCGCAAGCATTCGGCCGGCGCTCGGTCGATGCGCTCGCAGCGCAGGTGGCGCGCTGCAGGCACATCGTGCAGCGGCATGCAGGTCGGATCTATCCCGCGCCATCGCCGCTGGGGGCGCTCGGACTCACCGTGCGTTTGCCGCTGCGGGCACAATGAACCGATGCCTTTCTCGATGAGCTCATGCCCGCGTTGACGCTGTCGCGAAAGATCTTCCTCGCGCTCGCCACGCTGCTGCAGGCGCCGTGGTGGAACCTGAAGGCGCCGCGCGGCTGCCGCTGCGCCAGGGCAATGTCACGATCGGTTATCTGGTGCTCGCACCCATGGAGGGTCTGGGCGACGAGGCCGGCCTTGCGTTCCTGACACGGCAGTCGCGCTTCCTCGCGCTGACCGGGCTGGCCGGCCTGCTGCTGGCACTCGTGCTTTCATGGTTCCTCGCGCGACGCTGGTTCGCGCCGATCGACAAGCTCGCCACGGCGGCGCGCAACATCGCGCGCGGGAGGCTGGCCACACGCGTGCAGGTGAGCGGATCCGACGAACTCGCCGTGCTGGCGCGCACCTTCAACTACATGGCCAAGCGGCTCGACACCATCGAAGCCTCGCGTCGCGTCTGGCTCACCGACGTGGCCCACGAACTGCGAACGCCGCTGGCGGCGATGCGCGCCGAGATCGAGGCGCTGCAGGACGGCGTGCGCAGTTTCGACGACCGCACCGCACTGCGGCTGCACCGGCAGGTGATGCGGCTCGGTCAACTGGTGGATGACTTGCGCAGCAGCATGCGCGCACCGGAGGAATCGTCCGCCGCGCTCACCCCGGTGTACCCGCTGGCGGTGCTGGGCGAGGCGCTGGCCATGACGCGCGAGCGCTTTGCGCAGCAGCGCATCGCCATCGACCGGCAACAGCTCGACGCGCTGGCGGCGCAAGGCCAGCCGGTGGTGCAGGGCGATGCACGGCGGTTGCACCAGGTCTTCATCAACCTGCTGGAGAACACGTTGTCGTACACCGATGCGGGGGGCGGGCTGGAAATCGGCGCGCGCATCGAAGAGGCCGCAGGCGGGCCGCAACTGCTGCTTCAGTTCGACGACAGTGCGCCGGGCGTGAGCGGGGGCGAACTGCCGCGCCTGTTCGAGCGGCTGTTTCGCGGCGAGGCCTCGCGCAACCGGGACCTCGGCGGGTCGGGCCTCGGCCTGTCGATCTGCCGCACCATCCTCGAAGAGCATGTGGGGTCGATCGAAGCCTCCGCATCGCCGCTCGGCGGCCTGCGCATTTCGATCGTGCTGCCACTGGTGGCCGACGCATGACGCGCCGCATCCTGGTGGTGGAAGACGAGGTCGACATCGCCTCGGTCCTGGAGGACTATCTGCGGCATGCGGGGTACGAAACCGCACTTGCGGCCGATGGCGAGACGGCATTGCAGCGCATGCTGTCAGACCCTCCCGACCTGACACTGCTCGACATCATGCTGCCGCGGCGCGACGGCATCTCCGTGTTGCGCGAGGTGAGGGCACGCAACAGCCATCCGGTCATCATGCTGACGGCGCGCGTCGAAGAAGTCGACCGGCTGCTCGGTCTGGAGCTGGGCGCGGACGACTACATCTGCAAGCCGTTCTCGCCGCGCGAGGTGGTCGCGCGGGTCGGCGCGGTGCTGCGGCGCAGCGCGCCCGCGGCACCGGCCGAATCTGCGGCACCGGCGTTGGTGCTCGACGACCAGCATTGGCGTGCGTCGCTGCACGGCCTGCCGCTGAACCTCACGCGGCGCGAGTTCGGCCTGCTGCAGGCGCTGGCGCGGCATCCGGGGCGGATCTTCTCGCGCGCGAGCCTGCTCGACCTGGCCTACGACGACACCGCCGACGTGACCGAGCGCGCCATCGACAGCCACATCAAGAACCTGCGCCGCAAGCTGGCCGTTGCCGCGCCGGCGCACGACTGGATCCAGTCGGTGTACGGCGTGGGTTTTGCGCTGGAGCCCCCGGCCGACTGACCTGCACGATTCCTCCGAAATGGGTGGCCAGAATCATTCCGTCCGAAGGGGCACGCATGCCGATGCTGCTCCCCGAACTTCCCGCCGCGCCGGTCGATATGATGCGCCGCCATGACCCGTATCGCCCTGATCCACGCACTTGCCCAGTCGGTTGCGCCGATCAATGAAGCGTTTGCGCGCGACTGGCCGCAGGCGCAGCGCATGAATCTGCTCGACGATAGTCTCTCGGCCGATCTGGCGCGCAACGGCCGCGGACTCGACGCGTCGATGCACGCGCGCTTTGACCGTTTGGCGCAATACGCGGTGGACACCGGCGCACAGGGCATCCTTTTCACATGTTCGGCGTTCGGGCCGTGCATCGAGGCAGTTGCGAACACCCATGCCGAGATACCGGTGCTGAAGCCGAACGAGGCCATGATCGAGGAGGCGGCGCAGGGGCAGGGCACGCTGGGGCTGATCGCGACATTCCCGGCCACGCTCGAATCCATGCCACCCGAATTTCCGGTGCACGTGCGGCTGCAGACGGCGTGGGCGGAAGGGGCGCTCGATGCGCTCAATGCGGGCGATACGGCGACCCACGATGCGTTGATCGCTGCACAGGCCGTGGCCTTGCGCGAGCGCGGTTGCACCCGCATCGCGCTGGCCCAGTTCAGCATGGCGCGTGCGCGTGCGGCCTGCGTGGCGGCCACAGGCATGCCGGTGCTCACCACGGTCGAGAGCGCGGTCCGGGCATTGCGGCGGCGCCTGAACACGGCCTGACCCAGCCGCTCGCGATAATCGACGCTCTTTCAAGGAGCACGCGTGGATATCGTTTTGCTGGCCAAGGCCGCAGTCATGGGCATCGTCGAAGGCCTGACAGAGTTTCTGCCCATCTCGTCGACCGGGCATCTGATCCTCGCCGGCTCGTTGCTCGGCTTCGACGACGACAAGGCCAAGGTGTTCGACATCGCGATCCAGACCGGCGCGATCTTCGCGGTGATCCTGGTGTACTGGCAGAAGATCCATTCCACCGTGGTGGCGTTGCCGCGCCAGCCCAAGGCGCGCCGCCTCGCGCTCAACATCCTGATCGGCTTTCTGCCGGCCGTGGTGCTGGGCCTGCTGTTCGGCAAGGCCATCAAGGCGCACCTGTACCGACTTCTCCTTCTTCCTCGCGATCCCCACGCTGATCGGCGCCGGCGTGTACAGCCTCTACAAGGAGCGTGCGCTCCTGTCGTTGGCCGATATCCCGATGTTCGCGGTGGGCCTGGTGTTTTCGTTCGTCAGCGCCTGGCTGTGCGTGCGCTGGCTGTTGAGGTACATCAGCACCCACAACTTCGTGCCCTTCGCCTGGTACCGCATCGCCTTCGGGATCGTGGTGCTCGTGACGGCGTACACCGGTGCGGTGAACTGGGCCGACTAGCCTGCCGGCGCGCGTTCAGCCCAGCAGGTTGCGCAGCGCCGCCTCGACCGCGGCCGCGGTCGCGATCGGCTTCTCCATCGGAAAAAGATGCGTGCCGTCGAGCATGCTGATGCGGCCCTTGGTGACCTGCTCGGTCATCGCCATGCCGACCTGCTTCATCTCGCGAGACTGGCGCCCGCCGATGAAGGCGACCGGGCACTTCAGTGGATGCCGGCGCAGCAGCGCGCTCAGGTTGTGGGGCAGGGTGTCGTAGATGGCCGTCTCCACCTCGCGGTCGAAACTCAGCGTGCGGGCGTCGTCGCCTTCGAGCGTGCCGTGGTCGATGTAGTCGTGCAGCACCTGCTCGTCCCACTTCGCGAACGCCTTCTTGCTGCGGAAATGCTCGAAAACGGCTTCGCGATCGGCCCAGCTGTTGCGGCGTTTGCGGCTCACGAGGCTGGGCGACATGGTCTTCATGAGCGGCGTGCGCTTCACGAGACTGAGCGTGTCGGCGCGCCAGCCGCCCAGGAGCGGCGAGTCGAGCAGCACCACGCCCTTCGCGAGCGCCGGGCGGCGCGCCGCACACATGAGGCTCAGGAAGCCACCGAGCGAATGGCCGACCAGGAACACCGGGCCGCCCGCCTTGTCGGCCACGGCCTGCGCGAAGTCGCCGAGCTGCTGCACCAGGTGCGGCCAGTTGTCGGTGACGGGGTATTCCGGGTCGTGGCCGAACTTCTCGATCGCGTCGACGCTGAAGCCGCGGTTGCGCAGGCTGTCGAGCAACACGCGGTAGGTGGTGGCCGGGAAGCTGTTGCCGTGCGAGAACACGACCGGGGGCATCGCGGTCGGCACGGGACTAGATCAGCTTTTCTTCGGGCGTGGAAATCTTGCGCAGCGCGCTGTGGCGCTGGGCCGGCATCTTGAGCGGATGCTCGGTGGCTGCGTCGTCCCACACCGGGTCTTCGATGCTGTCGAACACCTCGCGCAGCTTCTGGCCCCAGCTGTTGTGCATCATGCGGTAGTAGGGGTTGTCGGCGTCGATGCAGATCACCTTGTCGGTCTGCAGGCGATTGGCCTCGTACACCACCAGATCGAGCGGCAGGCCGACCGAGAGGTTGGACTTCATGGTCGAGTCCATCGACACCAGCGCGCACTTGGCGGCCTCGTCGAGCGGCGTGTCGGGCGTGAGCACGCGGTCCAGCACCGGCTTGCCGTACTTCGACTCGCCGACCTGGAAGTAGGGCGTCTCGGTGGTGGCTTCGATGAAGTTGCCGGCCGAGTAGACGAGGAACAGGCGCATGCCTTCGCCCTTGACCTGGCCGCCGAAGATGAAGGACACGTTGAAATCCAGGCCCGCATGCTTGAGCGCCTCGGCGTCGCGGTCGTACACGTGGCGCACGGCCGAGCCGAGCACGCGCGCGGCGTCGAACATGCTCTTGGCGTTCCAGATGGTGATGGGCGGGCCTTCCTCGCCCTGCTCGTTCTTCTCGCGCAACTCCTCGATCTGCAGGATCTCGCGCACCGACTGGGAAATGCTCAGGTTGCCCGCCGACAGCAGCACCATCACGCGGTCGCCGGGCTGCTCGTAGACGATCATCTTGCGGAAGGTGCTGATGTGGTCGACGCCGGCGTTGGTGCGGGAGTCGGACAGGAACACCAGGCCGGCGTTGAGTTTGATGCCTACGCAATAAGTCATTTCCGCGCGTTCAGTTTTTGGAGTGTGTAGAGCGCCTCGAGCGCCTCCCGGGGGCTCATTGCGTCGGGGTCGAGCGCAGCCAGCGCGGATTCTACGGCGCTGCTCGCGGGCGCCTCGCTCACCGGCGGCGGCGCGAACAGGTCGACCTGGGCGCGGCTCTGTGTCTGCTGCGCTTCGAGGGCCTCGAGCGCCTGGCGCGCGTGATTGACCACCGCGGCCGGCATGCCGGCCAGCCGCGCCACCTGGATGCCGTAGCTCTTGCTGGCCGG
>SEGN01000418.1 GCA_004211245.1 Variovorax sp. | reverse complement strand
TTCACGGCCAGCACCGACGACATCTACATCAGTCCGAGCCAGGTGCGCCGCTTCAACCTCCACACCGGCGACATGGTGGAAGGTGAAGTCCGCACGCCCAAGGACGGCGAGCGCTACTTTGCGCTGACCAAGCTCGACAAGGTCAACGACGGCCTGCCCGAGAACAACAAGCACAAGGTGATGTTCGAGAACCTGACGCCGCTGTTCCCGAAGGAGCAGATGAAGCTGGAGCGCGACGGCGTCAAGAGCGACGAGAACATCACCGGTCGCATCATCGACATCATCGCGCCCATCGGCAAAGGCCAGCGCGCCCTGCTCGTGGCGCCGCCCAAGAGCGGCAAGACGGTGATGATGCAGCACATCGCCCACGCGATCAGCGCCAACTACCCCGACGTGCACATGATGGTGCTGCTGGTGGACGAGCGCCCTGAAGAAGTGACCGAGATGCAGCGCACCGTGCGCGGCGAAGTCATCGCCTCGACCTTCGACGAGCCCGCCGCGCGCCACGTGCACGTGGCCGAGATGGTGATCGAGCGCGCCAAGCGCCTGGTCGAACTGAAGAAGGACGTGGTGATCCTGCTGGACTCGATCACGCGTCTGGCTCGCGCCTACAACAACGTCGTGCCCTCGTCGGGCAAGGTGCTGACGGGCGGTGTGGACTCCAACGCGCTGCAGCGGCCCAAGCGTTTCCTCGGTGCCGCGCGCAACGTGGAAGAAGGCGGCTCGCTGACCATCATCGGCACCGCGCTGATCGACACCGGCAGCCGCATGGACGAGGTGATCTTCGAAGAGTTCAAGGGCACCGGCAACAGCGAAATCCACCTGGACCGCCGTCTCTACGAGAAGCGCGTGTTCCCCTCGATCCAGCTCAACCGCAGCGGCACGCGTCGCGAAGAGCTGCTGCTGGCGCCCGAGATCCTGCAGAAGACCCGCATCCTGCGCCAGCTCATGTACAACATGGACGAGATCGAGTCGATGGAGCTGATGCTCAAGAACATGAAGGCGACCAAGACCAATGTCGAGTTTTTCGACATGATGAGGCGCGGGGGCTGATTTTTCAGGCTTCCGCAAAAGCGCGTGAACCCTCGGGTTCACGCGCTTTTTTCATGGCGACAACGCGCGGCCTTCGCGGGCGCTGCGGGCGCCGAGGTCCAGGAGTTCCATCAGTGCCACGGCCTGCTCCGGCGGCACGGGATTCGGGGCGGTGCCGAGAATCGCATCGCGCACTGCGGCGTAGTAGTCGACATAGTTGCCGGCGCGGTTCGGCCAGGTGCTGTCCTGCATCCAGTCGCCGACTGCCAAGACCTTGAGCGCCCCCTCCACCGGGTCGATGCCCCAACCCTCTTCGCCCGGCCGGCCGCCAGCGCGAAGTGCGTCTTCCTGCGGATCGACGCCGTGTTTGACATAGCTCCCTCGCGTGCCGTGCAGGATGTAGCGCGGCGCGGCGTGCGCTGCGAGCGTCGACGCGTGCAGCACCACGCGCAGCGGCGCATTCGAGCCCCCTTCGTAGCGCAGCACTGCATGGAAATGGTCTTCGATCCGTGCGCCGTCGCGCAACGCTGCGGTGTCGAGTTGCAGCGTGTCGGGCCGGCCGAACAATTGCACCGCCTGATCCAGCAAGTGCGCGCCGAGGTCGACCCACAGGCCGGCGCCAGGCACGGGCCGCTCGCGCCAGCGGTCACGCACCTGCGGCCGGAAGCGGTCGAAATGTGACTCGAAATACACCGGCCGACCGATGCGGCCACTCGCCAGCACGTCCCCGAGCGTGCGGAAGTCGGCGTCATAGCGCCGGTTCTGGTAGACCGACAACATGCGCCCTCGTCGCGCAGCCAGCGCGGCCAGGTCACGCGCCTGCGACGCGTCGAGCGTGAAAGGCTTGTCGACCACCACGTGTTTGCCGGCCTCGAGCGCGGCCTTCGCGACCGGAAAATGCGCGTCGTTGGGCGCCGCGACCACGATGAGATCGATGTCCGGCAGCGTTAGCAGCGCCGCCAGATCGGGCACCACCGTCGCGTCCGGCCAATCGGAACGGGCCCGGTCTGCCTGCGAACTCATGATCGCGCCCAGTTGGAGGCCCGGCACCGCCGACAGCACAGGGGCATGGAAAGTCTGGCCGGCGAAGCCGTAGCCGACAAGGCCGGCGCGCAAGGTTGTGGAAGTCATTCTGGGCGCGGTTTGCGGCAAAAAGGTTCAGTATGCGATAATCGCAGGCTCCGCGAAAAGTGCTGCCTGGACGCCGTGTCCGGCCCTGTGGCTCTCGCATCGACCCGAAGGAAACACCATGGCTAAAGAAGGCATCCACCCCAATTACCGCGAAGTCCTGTTCCAGGACATGTCGAACGGCTTCAAGTTCGTGACCCGTTCGTGCGCGAACACCAAGGAAATGGGCAAGACGGACGACGGCCGCGAGCTGCCCCTCTTCAAGCTCGACACCACCAGCGAATCGCACCCGTTCTACACCGGCACCCAGAAGTCGGTCGACAACATGGGCGGCCGCGTCGAGAAGTTCCGCAATCGCTTCGGCAAGACCACCGGCGCCGCTTCCAAGTAAGCTCGCCGCTCCAGCCGACCCGCAAAAAGGGCAGCCCGGTTTACCGCGCTGCCCTTTTTCAA
>SEGN01000417.1 GCA_004211245.1 Variovorax sp. | reverse complement strand
AAGTCCTTCCTCACGATGGGCCTCGGCAAGGACATCATCGGCAATCCGATCGTGGCCGACCTGGCCAAGATGCCGCACGTGCTGGTGGCCGGCACCACGGGTTCGGGCAAGTCGGTCGGCATCAACGCGATGATCCTGAGCCTGCTCTACAAGGCCGAGGCGCGCGACGTGCGCCTGCTCATGATCGATCCGAAGATGCTCGAAATGTCGGTCTACGAAGGCATCCCGCACCTGCTGGCGCCGGTGGTCACCGACATGCGCCAGGCCGCGCACGGCCTGAACTGGTGCGTGGCCGAGATGGAGCGCCGCTACAAGCTCATGAGCAAGCTGGGCGTGCGCAATCTGGCCGGCTACAACACCAAGATCGACGAAGCCAAGGCGCGCGAGGAATTCGTCTACAACCCCTTCAGCCTGACGCCCGAGTCGCCGGAACCGCTGCAGCGCGAGCCGCACATCGTGGTGGTGATCGACGAACTGGCCGACCTGATGATGGTGGTCGGCAAGAAGATCGAGGAACTCATTGCCCGCCTGGCCCAGAAGGCGCGCGCGGCCGGCATCCACCTCATCCTGGCCACGCAACGCCCCAGCGTCGACGTGATCACCGGCCTGATCAAGGCCAACATCCCGACCCGCATCGCGTTTCAGGTCTCCAGCAAGATCGACTCGCGCACCATCCTCGACCAGATGGGCGCCGAGGCCTTGCTGGGCATGGGTGACATGCTTTACATGCCGAGTGGTACGGGCTTGCCGATCCGGGTGCATGGTGCGTTCGTGAGCGACGAGGAAGTGCACCGCGTGGTGGCCTACCTCAAGAGCCAGGGCGAGCCCGATTACATCGACGGCGTGCTGGAAGGCGGAACCGTCGACGGCGATGGCGATCTCATGGGTGATGGTGGCGGCGACGCCGAGAAGGACCCGATGTACGACCAGGCGGTCGAAGTGGTGCTCAAGAACCGCAAGGCCAGCATCTCGCTGGTGCAGCGCCACCTGAAGATCGGCTACAACCGCGCCGCGCGGCTGGTCGAGGACATGGAAAAAGCCGGGCTGGTCAGTGCCATGAGCGGCAGCGGCCAGCGCGAGATCCTGGTGCCTGCGCGCGCCGAGTGATCGCAACAGAAAGAAGACGCGAATGAAGAAGAAGCAATGGATGTTGGTGACCGTGGCTGCCTGGGCGATGGCGGCCGGCAGCGCCTGGGCCGGCGGCCTGGAAAGCCTCGAGGCCTTTGTCAAGAACACGAAGTCGGGCCGCGCCGAGTTCACCCAGACCGTGACGGCACCGGCAAGGGATGGACAGCCCTCGCGCGTCAAGACCTCCACCGGCACCTTCGAATTTCAGCGGCCGGGCAAGTTCAAGTTCGACTACCAGAAGCCCTTTGCGCAGACCATCGTGGCCGACGGCAAGACGCTCTGGCTCTATGACGCGGACCTGAACCAGGTCACGCAACGCGCGCAGGCACAGGCGCTCGGCTCCACGCCGGCCGCATTGATCGCCGCGGCGCCGAACCTGCGCGCGCTGCAGGCCGATTTCGCCCTCGAAGGCGAGCCCGCGCGCGACGGCCTGGAATGGGTGAAGGCGACGCCGAAGAGCAAGGACGGCCAGTTGCAAAGCGTACTGGTCGGCTTCCAGGGCGAAGGCCTGGCCGCGCTGGAAATTCTCGACAGCTTCGGCCAGCGCTCGGTGCTCAAGTTCAGCAAGGTCGAGGTCAACCCTGCGCTCGGCGCCGGTACCTTTGCGTTCAAGACGCCTGCAGGCGCCGACGTCCTCAAGCAGTAGCCGTCGCAGCTTGGCTTCGACGCCGCACCAACCGCTGGCCGAGCGCCTTCGGCCCCGCACGCTCGGCGAGGTGATCGGGCAGCAGCATCTGCTGGGACCGGGCATGTCGCTGCGGATCGCGTTCGAGTCGGGGCAGCCGCATTCCTGCATCCTCTGGGGGCCGCCCGGCACAGGCAAGACCACCATCGCCCGGCTCATGGCCGACGCGTTCGATGCGCAGTTTCTGAGCATCAGCGCGGTGCTCGGCGGCGTGAAGGACATCCGAGAGGCGGTCGATCGGGCCACCGCCGCGCGCGACGGGCTGGAGCAGCGCCGCACCATCGTCTTCGTGGACGAGGTTCACCGCTTCAACAAGAGCCAGCAGGACGCGTTCCTGCCGCATGTGGAGTCGGGCCTTTTCACATTCATCGGGGCGACGACCGAGAACCCGTCGTTCGAGGTCAACTCGGCCTTGCTGTCGCGTGCGGCCGTGTATGTGCTGCAGCCGCTGGGCGAGGACGACCTCCAGCAGATCGTCGCGCGGGCCCAGTCCATCCAGGCCGTGCCGGCGATCGCCGACGCCGCGGTCGACCGGCTTGTTGCCTATGCCGACGGGGACGCGCGCCGCCTGCTGAACACAGTTCTACGACACCATCAGCGCGCTGCACAAGTCCGTGCGCGGCAGCGATCCCGATGCGGCGCTCTACTGGTTCGTGCGCATGCTCGATGGCGGCGCGGACCCCCGCTACATGGCGCGCCGTCTGGTGCGCATGGCCAGCGAAGACATCGGCCTGGCCGACCCGCGAGCGCTGCGGCTGGCACTCGACGCGGCCGAGGTCTACGAGCGGCTCGGCACCCCCGAAGGCGAACTGGCGCTGGCCGAGTGCGTGATCTACCTGGCGATGGCGCCGAAGTCCAATGCGGTCTACAAGGCCTACAACGCCGTGCGCGCATTGATCAAGAAGGACAGCACGCGACCCGTGCCCATGCATTTGCGCAACGCGCCGACCAAGCTCATGAAGGCGCTCGACTACGGCCGTGGCTATCGCTACGCGCACGATGAAGAGGGCGGTTTCGCGGCCGGCGAACGCTACCTGCCTGCCGGTCTGGAGGACCAGCGCTTCTACGAACCCGTCGAGCGCGGACTCGAGATACGCATCGGCGAAAAGCTTCGCGAACTGCGCCGCCTCAACAAGAAGGACGAGGCATGAGCGCAAGCCGAAACGGCATGGGGCAAAACCGGTAACCCCGGGTAAGCGCGCACCGATTCGGTGAAAGTGGGTGACTACAATCCCGCCCACTCACGCGCCAACCCCCTTGGTTGGCTGACTTTTTGCTAGTCAGAGACATGGCACCGCACAGGTGCATCAAAACGAGGGATCTCTTATGGAAATATTGCTGCAGCAGATCATCAACGGTCTGGTTCTCGGCAGCATGTACGCCTTGATAGCCTTGGGCTACACCATGGTGTACGGCATCA
>SEGN01000416.1 GCA_004211245.1 Variovorax sp. | reverse complement strand
ACGAAGCCGCCGCCCATGCCGCCGGTCTGCACCTTCATCGCGTGGCCGACGCCTTCGACGATGCGCGGATCGACCTGGGTCAGCTCACCGCCGCCCGCTTGCGCTGCGATCTGGATCTGGCAGGTGTTCTCGAAGGTGTACATCGAGAGGAACGCGTCCGCGATCGTCTTGCCGCAGGTCAGCAGGCCGTGGTTGCGCAGCATCAGGAAGTTCGCATTGCCCAGGTCGGCCTGCAGGCGCGCCTTCTCGTCGTCGCGAATGGCCACGCCTTCATAACCGTGATAGGCGAGCGACGCGAGCACGAAGGTGGATTGCTGGCTGATCGGCAACACGCCGTTCTTCTGCGCGCTGACCGCGATGCCTGCTCGCGTGTGGGTGTGCAGAACGCACTGGATGTCTTCCCGCACCGCATGCACGGCGCTGTGGATCACGAAGCCCGCCGGGTTGACCGGGTAGGGCGAGTCGATCACCTTGTTGCAGTCCTGGTCGACCTTGACCAGGCTGGACGCCGTGATCTCGTCGAACATCAGGCCGTAGGGATTGATGAGGAAGTGGTGTTCCGGCCCCGGCACGCGCGCACTGATGTGGGTGAAGACCAGGTCGCTCCAGCCGTAGAGTGCGACGAGGCGGTAGCAGGCTGCGAGATCGACCCGCAACTGCCACTCGTCGGCAGACACGATCTTCCGTACTTCGCTGATTTCGCTTTGGGTCGTGGCGTTCATGGTGAATGTCTCCTGTTGTTGATCACGCATGTCGCGGTCGAGCCCGATGTGGTGAAAGAAGTAATGGCCCTGGAAGATGCCGTGGTGTTGCACCATCCACAGGTTCTCCTCGCTCACGAAAGGCTTGAGGATGGCCGCCGCGATGTCGGGGTGGTTGAAGCTGCCGAGCGTGTCGCCGATGTCGTGCAGCAGGGCGCAGACCACGTATTCCTCGTCACGACCGGCGTGCAGCGCGCGCGTGGCGGTTTGCAGCGAGTGTGTGTAGCGATCGACAGGAAAGCCACCGTAGTCGCCCTGGAGGATCTGCAGGTGCTTCACCACGCGTTGCGGCAGCCCGCCCGCGAACTGCATGAACTCGCCGCCGATCGTTTGCCAGTCCTGGCGCGTGCTGTCCTGCATGCGCACGAAGGTCGCCCTTGCGTTCATCCTGTTGTCTCCTGTGGGTGGGCTACTGTAGGAGCGTATACCTGTGTCCGCAAGGTCAGCCTTCGATCGCCGCGCCGCGCTCGGCGAGCAGTTCGCGCAGCAGCGAGCGGTGGCAACGCTCCTCCTTCTCACAGTAGCAGCCCACCGAGAACGCGCTGCCATGCGACAGGGCGGCCAGCAGATCCAGGCTGCGGCTCGCGTCGGCCTCGGCCATCTCGCGCTTGTAGGCGCGCGTGAACGCGGCCCATTGCGCCGGCGTTTCGGCGTCCTGCCCGAGCTTCATGGTGTCGGCCGACGGCGCGAGGTTCGGATACCAGACGTCATACCAGTTCTGGCTGGCAAACGCACTTTTCGGCACGCCGCGCGGCGGGCGACGGACGGTGCCGATGCGCAAGCCTTCGTCCGGTGCGCGACCGGTGCCGAGCCTGACGATGCGCAGGGTCATGAGAGGTACTCCCTTGTTGTTTCAGGTGCCGACGATACCGCCGTCGCGGCGCTGCACGACGACCGTTGCAGAGCGCGGCCGAGCGCTTCCGATGGCCTTGCCGTCGGGCCAGGCGCTGTTGGGCGCAGCGCTGCCGTCCTCGCGTGTCTCACCCGGATGCTGGATGTTGACGAACAGCGTGCGTCGGTCCGGCGTCACCGTGCAGCCCGTGACCTCGCAGCCGTTCGGCCCGACCAGGAAGCGCTTGATGTTGCCCGTGGCCGGGTCGGCGCACAGCATCGCGTTGTTGCCGAGGGCTGCCATCGGGCCCTTGCCGATGCCCTGGCCGCTCATGTCGGTCTGGATCCAGAGCAGTCCGCCGCTGTCGAAATGCAGCCCGTCGGGATCGCCGAAGGCATCGGCCTGCACGCCGGGGTAGCGCACGCCCGCGCCGGCCTGCTGCGGGTCGCCGGCCAGCACGAAGTGATCCCAGGTGAAACCGGTGCTGGCAGCGTCCCCTGCATCCTCGCGCCAGCGCAGGATGCCGCCATAGATGTTGTCGGCGCGCGGGTTGGCTGCATCGGGCAGCGGCCTGCCCGGCGCGCCACGCTGGTCGTTGGTGCTCAGCGCAACGTAGACCTCGCCGGTCTGCGGATGCACGGCAATCCATTCCGGCCGGTCCATCTTCGTGGCGCCGACCTTGTCGCCGGCCAGCCTTGCATGGATGAGCACATCGGCCGCATCAACGAAGCCATGCGCCGCATCCACGTCACCGCGGCCGTGGCGAAGCTCGAGCCATTCGCCGCGTTCGCCGCCGTCGTAGCGCGCCACGTACAACGTGCCGTGGTCCAGCACATCGCGGTTGGCACGCCGGGATGCAGCGTCCTGGCCCGGGACGACCTTGTCGCGGCTCACGAACTTGAAGATGTACTCGAAGCGGCTGTCGTCGCCCATGTAGACCGCCACGCGGCCGTCCTTCGTCAGCGTGCAGGTGGCGCTCTCCTGGCGCTTGCGGCCGAGCGCCGTGCGCTTGACGGGCGTCGATTCGGGGTCGAACGGATCGATCTCGACCACCCAGCCGAAGCGGTTCGGCTCGTGCGGATTCTTCGTGAGGTCGAAACGCTCGTCGAAGCGCCAGTAGTCGATCCATTGCCCGCCCGGCACGGTGCCGTAACGGCGCTGCGCTTCGGTGGGTGGCGATGCGCCTTCCTTCGGGCCGCCGAAATAGCCGTGGAAATTCTCTTCGCAAGTAAGGTACGTGCCCCAGGGCGTCACGCCCATCGCGCAGTTGGCGAAGGTGCCGAAGACGCGGTCGCCGCCCGGGTCGGCTGCCGTGCGCATGCGGGGTGTACCCGCTGCCGGGCCGGCAATGCGCATCGGTGTGTTGGCGTGGATGCGGCGCGCGTAGCGGGAGGGCAGCACCTGGCGCCAGCCCTGCAGCGTGCGTTCCACCTCGATCACCGACACGCCCATCGCATGCTGCGACTTGCGTACCTTCTCGATCGTCCAGGGGCGCATGCCGTCGGCGTGCAGCAGTTGCTCGTCGGTGTACTCATGGTTCATCACCAGCAGACCGCGGTCGGGTCCGATCGCGAAGAAGTGCATCCCGTCGTGGTGCATGCCGGCCTGCACGGCCTGCTCGGCGGCGCTGTTGGAGCCGTCCGGCGCGAAGGCCGGCATCGTGCCGCGCACGCCGGTCGGGCTGCCCCACGGGTACAGCACCTCGTAGCGGTATTCGGGCGGCAGCGTGAGGGTGTCGGCGAGCGTGGCGGGCACGCTGGTGAAGCCGAGCGAAGCGC
>SEGN01000415.1 GCA_004211245.1 Variovorax sp. | reverse complement strand
GGGGCCGCCAAGGCGGCCCCGCCTCCCCCCGAGCGCGGCTTCTTCGCCGAGTTGATGGACAACCCGCTGATGCTGGCCGGCGCTGCGCTGATCGCCCTGCTGATCGGTTTCCTGCTGTACCGCGTGCTGGGTCGCAAGCGCCAGGAGGCCGGCGACAGCGTGTTCCTCGAAAGCCGCATGCCGAAGGACTCCTTCTTCGGCGCCAGCGGCGGCGAGTCGGTCGATACCAAGGCGCACAGCAGTTCCGTGGCGTCGTCGCTCTCCTATTCGCCGAGCCAGCTCGACGCCGGCGATGTCGATCCGGTCGCCGAAGCCGACGTCTACCTCGCCTATGGGCGCGATCTGCAGGCCGAGGAGATCCTGCGCGAAGCCTTGCGCAGTTCGCCGGAACGCACCGCGATCCACCTCAAGCTGCTCGAAATCCATGCCAAGCGCCGCGACCTGCGCGCGTACGAGGCGCTGGCCGCCGACGTGCACAAGCTGACGGGCGGCATCGGCAACGACTGGAACCGTGTGGTCGAGATGGGCCGCGACCTCGATCCGGGCAACCCGCTCTATCAACCGGGCGTGCGCCCCGCAGCGGCCGCAGCCGCCGCTGTCGAACAGGCCGTCACCGTGCCGCTGGATCTGCCCACGATGCCGATCCTGCCGGAGCCCGTGGCCCCTCCGCCGGCCTTCGTGCCTTCCGTCGCACCGCTGGATTTCGACCTGGACCTGAGCAAGCCCGCGCCGCTCGCAGCCCCGGCGGCCGCACCCGCCACGCCGGTCGCACCGGTCGCGCCCGTGCCGCCGACCGCCTCGCTCCCGCCAACGCCCCTGCCTGTGGACGACTACGAACGCACCGTGCGGGGATCGCTCAACGGTCTCGATCAGGAGATCGATCTCGAGAACGACTTCGACACGGCGCCGGCCGCGCTCGAGCCGGTCACGCGCATCGCCACCCAGGCCGACGAACAACACACCCAGCCTGCCACTTTGCGCGCCGGCTTGCCGGGCGACTCGGGCTTCATCGAGTTCGACATGAGCTCGTTGACCGGGCGGGCGCCGCTCGAAACCGAGCCGGGCAACCTCGACTCGAGCTACGACGAACTCGGCGACAGCCCCCACGCGATCAAGCTGTCGCTGGCGCGCGAGCTGCAGGCCATCGGCGATGCCGAAGGCGCCCGGTCGCTGGTCGAGGAAGTGGCGTCCGAAGCCACGGGCGACCTGAAGACCCAGGCCAAGCAGTTGCTCACGCAACTCGCCTGACGCGGATCCGCCCTTTGACCGTTGCACCGTGAGGCTGGCCCTCGGCGTTCGCTACAACGGCCAGGGCTACCAGGGCTGGCAGAGCCAGCGCTCGGGGCAGACGGTGCAGGACAAGCTGGAAAAGGCGCTGTCCGCCTTCGCCGACCAGCGCATCGGCACCCTGTGTGCCGGCCGCACCGACGCTGGCGTGCACGGCATCCTCCAGGTCGTCCATTTCGACACCGACATCGAGCGCTCGGTCAATTCCTGGGTGCGCGGCACCAACCGATTTCTGCCCGACGACATCGCCGTGCAGTGGGCCCAGCAGGTGCCGGACGCGTTCCACTGCCGCGCCAGCGCGCTGGCGCGTCGCTACGTCTACCTGCTTTCGCAATCGCCCGTGCGTCCGAGCCTGGAAGCAGGCCGCATCGGCTGGTCGATGCGCGCGCTCGATGGCGAGGCCATGCGCGCCGCGGCCGTCCTGCTGACCGGTGAACACGACTTCAGTTCGTTCCGCGCTTCGGCCTGCCAGGCGCGCTCGCCAGTCAAGAACCTGCGCCGCATCGCCGTCACGCGCATCGGCGATGGCGAGCGCTGCCGCTGGCAGTTCGAGTTCGAAGCCGATGCTTTCCTGCACCACATGATCCGCAACCTCATGGGCTGCCTGGTGCGCGTCGGCCAAGGCGATGCGCCTCCCGCATGGGTGGCCGAGGTGCTGGCCGCACGCAGCCGCGATGCCGCTGCGCCGACGTTTTCGCCCGACGGGCTCTACTTTCTGGGCCCCCTGTACGACGCGCACTGGGGGCTACCGGCCGAAGCCACGTGGCAAAGCGAGCGTCCTGCCTATGATGGCTGGGCATGAAGACCCGAATCAAGATCTGCGGCATGACCCGCGAGGCGGACGTCGACGCCGCCGTGGAAGCCGGAGCCGATGCGGTCGGCTTCGTGCTTTACGCGAAAAGCCCGCGCGCCGTGACGGCGGGGCGTGCCGCGGAACTCGCAGCGCGGCTGCCGCCTTTCGTGACGCCGGTGCTGCTTTTCGTGAACGAGAACCCCGCGGCGAGCGTCGAAGCCCTCGCCCGCGTGCCAGGCGCTGCGGCTCAGTTTCACGGCGACGAAACGCCGGTGCAATGCGATGAAGGTGCGGGCCGCGGCCGCTTTCGCTACCTGCGCGCGGCCCGCATTCCGGTCGGCGCGGCCGGAGCCGGCTTCGACCTCGTAAAATACGCTTCCGATTTCTCCCACGCCCAAGCCATCCTGCTCGACGCACTCGTCGAAGGGTATGGCGGTGGCGGCAAGGCATTCGATTGGTCACTTCTTCCAACCGCCGTCGACGCTCACCTCGTCTTGAGTGGTGGGCTCACACCTGCAAACGTGGGCGATGGCATTCGCGCGCTGCG
>SEGN01000414.1 GCA_004211245.1 Variovorax sp. | reverse complement strand
CCGCATTCGTTGTACTGGTCGCTCGGCAACACCCCTTTTGCCCGGGAAGCGGCCTATGCCGAGCTGGTGCGGGCCGGCCTCGCGATGCGTGACCAGCTGGCCCTGACCGAAGCGACCCTCCAGGGCTGGGTGGTCGGCGACGCGGCTTTCGTCGACAAGTTACAGGCTGCAACGCCACGACGCGTCACCAAAGCACGGCCGGGCCGTCACGCCAATCGATCCTGACCCTGCCAAATGATGCTCATGCCAAGCACCATCAGAGCATCCTGCTATCGATATTGATGTGTCCCCAATTAATAGTTGAACAATCAGTCGGGAGATTAAATGGAATCTGACCCCCATTAAAGTTCTTGGCATTGTTTGTGCAACGCAATATTCTCCATTCCCTGCGAAATTGACTGCGAAAAATGAAGGAGTGCGCCCCATGACCACGGATGCCGAGATCCAACACCTGGAACAACACGGGCTGTATTCGTCCGCCAACGAGCACGATGCGTGCGGCCTGGGCTTCGTGGCCCACATCAAGGGCGAAAAGCGGCACGACATCGTCACGCAAGCCCTGAAGATTCTCGAGAACATCGACCATCGCGGCGCAGTGGGCGCTGACAAGCTGATGGGCGACGGTGCCGGCATCCTGATTCAGATCCCCGATGCGCTGTACCGCGAGGAGATGGGCAAGCAAGGCGTGGAACTGCCGCCGTCCGGCGAGTACGGCGTCGGCATGATCTTCCTGCCCAAGGAACACGCGTCGCGCATGGCCTGCGAGCAGGAGATGGAACGCGCCATCAAGGCCGAGGGCCAGGTGCTGTTGGGTTGGCGCGACGTGCCGGTGAACCGCGAGATGCCGATGTCGCCTGCCGTCCGGAAGACCGAACCGATCCTGCGCCAGGTCTTCATCGGCCGCGGCAACGACGTGATCGTCCAGGATGCGCTGGAACGCAAGCTCTACGTGATTCGCAAGACCGCCAGCGCCAACATCCAGAACCTTGCGCTCAAGCACAGCAAGGAGTACTACGTTCCGAGCATGTCGAGCCGCACGGTGGTCTACAAGGGCCTGCTGCTGGCCGACCAGGTGGGGGTGTACTACCTCGACCTGTCCGACGAGCGATGCGTGTCGGCCATTGGCCTGGTCCACCAGCGCTTTTCGACCAACACTTTCCCCAAGTGGCCGTTGGCCCACCCGTACCGCTACGTCGCGCACAACGGCGAGATCAACACGGTGCGCGGCAACTACAACTGGATGCGGGCGCGCGAAGGCGTGATGGCGTCGCCGGTGCTGGGCCCCGACCTCAAGAAGCTGTATCCGATCAGCTTTGCCGGCCAGTCCGATACCGCCACCTTCGACAACTGCCTCGAACTCATGACGATGGCGGGCTACCCGATCAGCCAGGCCGTGATGATGATGATCCCCGAGCCGTGGGAGCAGCACACGACGATGGACGAGCGCCGCCGCGCGTTCTACGAGTACCACGCCGCGATGATGGAGCCGTGGGACGGTCCGGCTTCGATCGTCTTCACCGACGGCCGCCAGATCGGCGCCACGCTCGACCGCAACGGTCTGCGTCCCTCGCGCTACTGCGTGACGGACGACGACCTGGTCATCATGGCCAGCGAATCCGGCGTGCTGCCCGTGCCCGAGCACAAGATCGTGAAGAAGTGGCGGCTGCAGCCGGGCAAGATGTTCCTCATCGACCTGGAGCAGGGCCGCATGATCGACGACGACGAGCTCAAGGCTTACGTTGTCAACACCAAGCCCTACAAGCAGTGGATCGAGAACCTGCGAATCAAGCTCGACAGCGTCGAGGCGCCGCCTGCCGAAATGCCGCAGAGCGCGGTCTCGCTGCTCGACCGGCAGCAGGCCTTCGGCTACACGCAGGAAGACATCAAGTTCCTCATGAGCCCGATGGCGCAAGCCGGCGAGGAGGGCATCGGTTCGATGGGCAACGACAGCCCGCTGGCCGTCCTGTCGAGCAAGAACAAGACGCTCTACAACTACTTCCGGCAGATGTTCGCCCAGGTGACGAACCCGCCGATCGATCCGATCCGCGAAGCGATCGTGATGTCGCTCAACAGCTTCATCGGCCCGAAGCCGAACCTGCTGGACATCAACCAGGTCAACCCGCCGATGCGGCTCGAGGTGAGCCAGCCGATCCTCGACTTCGCCGACATGGCGAAGCTGCGGGACATCGAAAAGCACACGCAGGGCAAGTTCCGTTCGACCACGCTCGACATCACGTACCCGGCCGACTGGGGTCGCGAGGGCATCGAGGCCAAGCTCGCGTCGCTGTGTGCCGAAGCGGTCGATGCGATCAAGGGCGGCAGCAACATCCTCATCGTGAGCGATCGCGCCGTGAGCGCCACGCAGGTGGCGATTCCGGCGCTGCTCGCGTCCAGCGCGATCCACCAGCATCTGGTGCGGGAGGGCCTGCGCACCACCGCCGGCCTCGTGGTCGAGACCGGCAGTGCGCGCGAAGTGCATCACTTCGGTGTGCTGGCCGGCTACGGTGCCGAAGCCGTGCACCCGTACCTGGCGATGGAAACGCTGGCGGCGATGCATGCCGACCTGCCGGGCGACCTGTCGGCGGAGAAGGCCATCTACAACTACGTCAAGGCGATCGGCAAGGGTCTGTC
>SEGN01000071.1 GCA_004211245.1 Variovorax sp. | reverse complement strand
GGTACGAGTTCGGCCACCGTGCCGGCGCAGGCGGCCGCCCCCGCCGGCGAAAAGGTCACCGTGTCGACCGATGTGTTCAAGGCGGTCATCGACGGCCAGGGCGGCACGCTCTCGCGCCTGCAGCTGCGCCAGTACGCTGACGAGACCAACAACCACGGCCTCGTCGAGTGGTTCAAGAAAATGGTCGGCATGCCGGTGCCCTTGAACGAGGTCAAGGACGTGGTGCTGATGGAAGACGGCTCGCCCGCCACGCGCTACGTCGCGCAGACCGGCTTGCTGAATCCGGTCGACACCGGCGCGCGCTTCCCGAACCACCTGACCGCCATGACGGCGAAGCCCGGCCCGCGCGAGCTGGCCGAGGGCCAGAACACGCTCGAAGTCGTCTTCGAGTCCCAGCCGGCCGGCGGCCTCAAGTACGTCAAGACCTACCTGTTCACGCGCGGCGACTACTCCATCCGCGTCAAGCACCAGGTCGTCAACGTGAGCGACCAGCCGGTCGATGCGCAGCTGTATCTCCAGCTGGTGCGCCACGGCACGGTGGCAGCCGGCACGATGTTCGGCACCAACACGTATGCCGGCCCCGCCGCGTACACCGATGAAAAGAAGTTCCACAAGATCGACTTCGCGGACATCCAGAAGAAGAAGGCCGAAGTGCCGCCGCCAGCCACCAACGGCTGGATCGCGATGATCCAGCACTATTTCGTCTCGGCATGGCTGCTCAACACACCGGGCAGCGACACCCTGAAGCGCGAATTCCGCGTGGCCGACCTCGGCAACAACCTCTATTCGGTGGCCATGGTGGTGCCGCTGAACAAGCTTGCACCCGGCGCATCGCAGACCATCGACAGCGACCTGTTCGCCGGCCCCGAAGAGGAAAAGAAGCTGGAGGCACTTGCACCAGGTCTCGAGCTCGTCAAGGACTACGGCATCTTTGCGATCATCTCGAAGCCGCTCTACTGGCTCCTCAACAAGCTGCACGGCATCCTGGGCAATTGGGGATGGGCCATCGTCGCGCTCGTGGTGCTGCTGAAGGCGGCCTTCTACTGGCTCAACGCGAAGGCCTACGCGAGCATGGCCAAGATGAAGGCGGTCAGCCCCAAGGTGACCGAAATGCGCGAGCGGCTGAAGGACAAGCCGCAGGAAATGCAGCAGGAGATGATGCGCATCTACCGCGAGGAGAAGGTCAACCCGATGGGTGGCTGCTTCCCGATCCTGATCCAGATCCCGGTGTTCATCGCGCTCTACTGGGTGCTGCTGTCGTCGGTCGAAATGCGCCACGCGCCGTGGATCGGCTGGATCCATGACCTCTCGGCACCGGACCCGTGGTTCATCCTGCCGGTGGTCATGACCGCGACCTCGCTGTTCCAGACCTGGCTCAACCCGACGCCACCGGACCCGATGCAGGCCAAGCTGATGTGGATCATGCCGCTCGCCTTCAGCGTGATGTTCATCTTCTTCCCGGCCGGCCTGGTGCTCTACTGGATCACCAACAACACGCTGTCGATCGCGCAGCAGTGGTTCATCAACAAGCGGCTGGGCGTCCTGGGCAAGTGACGGCGCGGGGCTGACCATGCTCGCCCGCGCTGCCGATCCGATCGTCGCCATCGCCACGGCGCCGGGGCGCGGGGCGGTCGGCATCGTGCGGGTTTCGGGTACCGGGCTGGCGCCGCTGATCGCGGCCCTCTGCGACCGGCCGCTCAAGGCACGCGAAGCCACCTACCTGGCGTTTCGCGACGCAGGCGGCGAGCCGGTCGACCATGGCCTGGCCCTTCACTTCCCGGCGCCCCACTCCTTCACCGGCGAAGATGTGCTCGAACTGCAGGCGCATGGCGGCATGGTCGTGCTGCAACTGCTGGTGGCCCGCTGCCTCGAAGCTGCGGCCGAGGTCGATCCATCGACCGGTCGTGCACGCCTGGCCGGCCTGCGCCTCGCGCAGCCCGGCGAGTTCAGCCAGCGCGCCTTTCTCAACGGGAAGGTCGATCTGGCCCAGGCCGAGGCGATTGCCGATCTGATCGATGCCAGCACCGAGGCCGCCGCACGCAGCGCCGGCCGCTCGCTGTCGGGCGCCTTCTCGCGCGAGGTCCACGCGCTGCGCGACGCGCTCATTCATCTGCGCATGCTGGTCGAAGCCACGCTCGACTTTCCCGAAGAAGACATCGATTTCCTGCAGAAGGCCGATGCGGCGGGCCAACTGGGAGGCCTCCAGCGGCAGCTGGACGCGGTGCGCCAGCGGGCACGCCAGGGCGCGTTGCTGCGCGAGGGCATCAAGGTGGTGATCGCGGGTCAGCCCAACGCCGGCAAGAGTTCGCTCCTGAACGCGCTGGCCGGTGCCGAACTCGCCATCGTGAGTGCCGTGCCCGGCACCACGCGCGACGTGGTGGCCCAGACCATCCAGATCCAGGGTGTGCCGGTGCACGTGGCCGACACCGCCGGCCTGCGCGAAAGCAGCGACGAGGTCGAGCAGATCGGCATCGCGCGCGCGTGGAACCAGATCGAAGGCGCCGATGCGGTGCTGTTCCTGCACGATCTCACGCGCTCCGAGGATGCGGCCTGCATCGCTGGCGACGCCGCCATCCTGGCCGGGTTGCAGGGCAAGCTGCCCGCCGGTGTGCCGGTTCTCGATGTCTGGAACAAGCAGGACGTCGCAGAACCGCAGCCCGGGGTGCAGGGCCTCGTGCTGTCGGCCAGAACCGGCCTTGGCATCGAGGCGCTGCGCACCCGCCTGCTGGAAGTCGCCGGTTGGCAGGCTGTGCCGGAAGGCGTGTACCTGGCCCGCGAGCGCCACGTGCAGGCGCTTGCACGTGTCGCTGACCACGTGGACGGCGCAGCGGCCCAGCTCGCCGCACGGCAACCCGCGCTCGATCTGCTGGCCGAAGAGCTGCGGCTCGCGCAAAACGCCCTCAACGAAATCACTGGCGAATTCGGCGCGGATGCGCTCTTGGGTGTGATTTTTTCCCGCTTCTGTATTGGAAAGTAGCAACAAAACTGTGCGCTAATGTGACATTTGTTCACAGTATTTGGACTGATCGCTCATACTCGATCGGCCACCAGGGGCTGCAAATGTCTTCCTCCATCCAGGGTTTGTGCCACGCCATCGCGCAAAACACCAGTTACGACGCTTTTGCGCCAGCGCTCAGCCCGGTGCAATGGGAGTTGCTGGCCGCCTACCTCCACCCCGGTGATCTGGCCGCTGGCGAAGTGCTGATCGACCAGGGCGCGCAGGACCGAACCCTGTTCTTCATCGAAAGCGGCGCGCTCAGCGTGCACCTGATCGGCGACAAAGGCCAGATGCAGCTCGCCATCCTCAACCCCGGTTCCGTCGTCGGGGAAGGCTCGTTCTTCTCCCGCCTCCCGCGCTCGGCCAACGTGGTCGCGACCGGCGCGGCGCGCGTCTGGCGCATGACGCCCATCCGCTTTGCCGAACTGGCCAATCGCCAGCCCAACGTGGCGCTCGAACTCATCATGGCCCTCGGCGCGGTGATCGCCAAGCGCATGGTCAACCGACCCAAGCGGGTGGCGGTGACCTGAATCGGCAGCGTTACAAACGGATTGGAGAGCAGTCAATGTCTGTGGTATGCGCAGTTTGCAACACCGAAAACCGCGAGGCGGCCAAGTTCTGCAAGGGTTGCGGCGCCAAGCTCGTCACCGTGACGGCAGCGGCGCCCTCGCCATCGACCGCGGCCGGATGGCCCGTCACAGCACCGGCACCGCTGCTGCGCACGCCCGAAGTTCCATCCGGTCTGTTCGATCCCAGTGTGCCGGCCCCGGCTCCCAGGGCTGCAGCACCGGCCGGCGCGCCGGCCGAAGACGCCACCGTGATCCTCGGCGCCGCGACCCGGCCACCGCTGGCCGCGACGGCACCGGTGCCGCCACCCGTGTCTGTGCCGCCGTCTGCGCGGCCCGCGCCGCCACCGGTGGGCAAGGGGCCGGTACGCATCGCGGATTCCTCTTCCGGCAAAGGGGTCTGGATCGGAGCGGGGGTGCTGGTGCTGGCCGTTGCGGCAGGTGCCGCCTGGTATTCGCTCGCCGGAGGCAGGGGCGCGCCCGCTGTCGTCGAAGCCCCGAGCGCGCCGCCCCCGGCGCCTGCACCCGCCCAGGCACCGGCGCCGTCGCCCGAGTCTGCCGTGGTGACGGCGCCGCCTGCGCCCGCACCCGAGCCGCCACCGACGCCCGTGGCGGTGGCTGCGCCTCAAGAGCCGACCACCCAGGCCGTTGTGCCGGCGCGGCCGGCCGCCACCGCGGCACCAAAGCCGCGCAAGGCGCCCGTGGTCGTGGCGCCCCCGTCGGTTCCGGCCGAGCCGGCCCCCGCGCCGGCCGCTGCCCCGGTGGCGCCCGCGCCGCCGCCGCCGGCCAACCCGCAGACCGCCTGTGCCGGCCGCAACTTCATTGCGACGGCCCAGTGCATGGCCGCCCAGTGCGCCAAGGCCGAGTTCAGGGCGACCGCCCAGTGCGAATCGGTGCGCGCGCAACAGAGGCTCGAAGAAGAGAAGCGCAATCCGAGCCTGATCAACTGAAGTGGTCCACAACGTGCGGTGTGCGGCTTGTTACAGCGCAGTCAAGAGCGAGGCGCGGTTCTGCGACCGGTGCGGTGCAGCCGTGAAGTTTCGTCGCCGAGGTCTGCGGGCGATCGCTGCGGCTGCGGCCGTGCTGGTGGTGGCGGCAACAGGCATCGGCATCACCCGGTGGGCTGCCCGGCCGGCGGTCACTGCCGAAATGCTGCATCGTTCGATGGCCGACGCAGTGGCGGGCGGTCAGGCACCGGGCCAGGACCCGATCTGCGTGGCCAACGGCCTTGCCTACGACCAGGAGCCGGTGAATGTGGAACTCGACAATTCGGCCACCCTGGCGTGGATGAACATGCTGGTCGAGGCCGGTTTGTATGCCGGTCCCGAGGACGGCAACTCGGGCGGTTTTCTGTCGCAACCGATCTCCGTCTACCGCCCCTTGCCCGAACTCGCCCGATGGGGTGGCGCCCGGCGCCTGTGCGTGGCGCGCGCGGTTCGCCTGGTGGAGGTGTCGAACGTGGGTGCGGTCGAAGACGTGCGACTCAAAGGGAAGTCCTATGTCGGCGTGCTGGCCGACGTGCGCTGGGCTCTCGACCGCCCCGCGCCCTGGCTCGGCACGCCCGGCGTCGGCGAAGCGTTGGCGCGCGAACTGCCGAGTTGGAGGGGTGCGCGCTGGCAGCCGGGCACCGACGGATGGGCATTGACGCAGCGCAAGAGCTTCGTGCAGGTCGGCGCCGGGTGGCTGCCTGGCGACGCGGTGGAGCGCGAGCGGCCGGCCTCGGCGCGAAGCGGCGCACTGCCGATGTAGCGTTGCGGGGCCGCGTCCGCTGTCAGCCCTTTTGAAGCTTGTCGACGGCCACCGCCAGCGCGGCGGGCTTGCCGGACAGCACCAGTGTGTCGCCGTCCGACAGCATCGTGTCGTCCAGCGGATCGATCGCCTTGCCGTCGTGCCGCCGCAGGCTGGCCACGCGCACGCCGAGCGCGTGCAGCGCGAGCCTCTCGAGTGACTGGCCGATGGCCCGCGCTCCCGGCGTCAGCGTGAATGAATTGAGCCGCTCGTGGTCGAGTTCGTCTGCGTTGTCGTCGTCGGCGCCGTGGAAGTAGCCGCGCAACAGGTTGTAGCGGGCGTCGCGCTGGTCCTGCACCACCCGGATCACGCGCCGCATCGGCACGCCGACCAGTGCCAGCGCATGGCTGGCGAGCATCAACGAGCCTTCGATCGCCTCCGGCACCACCTCGGTCGCACCGGCGGCCTGCAGACGTTCCAGGTCGTGGTCGTCCTGCGTGCGCACGATCACCGGCACCTGCGGTGCATGGGCGCGCGTGTTCGCCAGCACCTTGAGCGCACCGCCGACATCGAGGTAGGTGACCACCACCGCACTGGCCCGCGCCAGGCCCGAGGCCATCAGGGCCTGGAGACGCGCCGCGTCGCCGAACACCACCGAGTCTCCGGCCGCAGCGGCCTGCCGCACGCGATCGGGATCGAGGTCCAGCGCCATGTACGGAATGCCCTCGCGCTCGAGGATGCGCGCCAGGTTCTGGCCGCAGCGCCCGTAGCCACAGATGATCACGTGCTTGCTGGTGTTGATGGTCTTGCGCGCGATGTTCGTCATCTGCAGCGACTGTTGCAGCCAGTCGCTCGCCACCAGCTTGCGCACGATCTTGTTGCTGTACATGATGATGAATGGCGTGGCGAGCATCGACAGCACCATCGATGCCAGCACCGGGTTCACCAGCCAGGTCGGCAGCAGGCTGCGGTCCTGCGCCAGTGTCAGCAGCACGAAGCCGAACTCGCCGGCCTGGGCCAGGTAGAGGCCGGTGCGCAGCGACACGCCGGAGGTTGCGCCCAGAACCCGCGCCAGCAGCGTCACCAGCACCAGCTTGAAGGCCAGCGGCAGCAGCAGGAGCAGCGCCACCAGGCCCCAGCTGGCCACCGCCACGTGCCAATCGAGCGACATGCCGATGGTGATGAAGAACAGGCCGAGCAGCACGTCGTGGAAGGGTCGGATGTCGGTCTCCACCTGGTGCTTGTATTCGGTTTCCGACACCAGCATGCCGGCCACGAAGGCGCCGAGCGCGAGCGACAGCCCGGCAAGTTCGGTCAGCCAGGCCAGCCCCAGCGTGACCAGCAGCACGTTCAGGATGAACAGTTCCTCGCTGCGCAGCCGCGCCACGATGGTGAGCCACCAGCGCATCACGCGCGGGCCGCCGTACAGCAGGATGCCGAGCAGGAAGCTGGCCTTCCCCAGCGCCAGCGCCAATGCTTTGAACAACGCCTCGGGCGGTGCGCCGAGTGCCGGAATCAGCACCAGCAGCGGCACCACGGCCAAGTCCTGGAACAGCAGCACGCCCATGACACGCTTGCCGTGCTCGCTTTCGAGCTCGAGCCGTTCCGACATGAGCTTCACCACGATGGCCGTGCTGCTCATGGTGAGCGCGCCCGACAGCGCGAGCGCCGTCTGCCAGCCGAGCTGCCAGGCCGGCGGCAGCCAGGTCGCGACGATCAGCGCACCGGCCGTGGCGACCGTCATGGTCAGCAGCACCTGCAGCAGGCCGAGACCGAAGACGTGCTTGCGCATGGCGCGCAGCTTGGGCAGGCTGAATTCCAGCCCGATCACGAACATCAGGAACACCACGCCGAATTCACCGAGGTGACGGATGCCTTCGGTGTTGTCCGCCAGCGCCATGGCGTGCGGGCCGATCAGCACGCCGGCCACCAGGTAGCCCAACATCGGCGGCAGCTTGAGCGAGCGGCAGATCACCACGCCAACCACCGCGGAGAGCAGATAGAGAAGCGTGAGATGGAACGCGGACATGGCCCGATGCTAGAGGATGCGGGCTGCCTGCGAGCGCCGCCTAAAATCGCCGCGATGAGTTCCCGCCCCGATCTGGCCGCCAGCGCCGACCCCGACATGCTGCTGGCGCGCGCGCGCCTGACCTTCGACATCGAAGCGGCTGCCGTGCTCGGACTGAAAGCGCGGGTGGGCGACAGCTTCGTCGCCGCCGTGCGGCAGATCCTCAACGTGCGCGGCCGTGTGGTCGTGATGGGCATGGGCAAGAGCGGCCACGTCGGCCGCAAGATCGCGGCCACGCTCGCCTCGACCGGCACGCCGGCAATGTTCGTGCACCCGGCCGAGGCCAGCCATGGCGACCTCGGCATGATCAAGTCGGTCGATCTGGTGCTCGCCATCTCCAACAGCGGCGAGAGCGACGAGCTCGCCGCCATCCTGCCGGTCGTCAAGCGCCAGGGTGTGCCGCTGATCGCCATGACCGGCGGCGCCGGTTCGATGCTGGCGCGCCATGCCGATCTCGTGCTCGACAGCGGCGTCGAAAAGGAAGCCTGCCCGCTCAACTTGGCGCCGACCGCCAGCACCACCGCCCAGATGGCGCTCGGCGACGCGCTGGCCGTCGCGCTGCTCGACGCGCGGGGTTTCGGCACGGAAGACTTCGCGCGCTCGCATCCGGGCGGTGCGCTCGGGCGCAAGCTGCTCACGCACGTGAGCGACCTGATGCGCACCGGCGACGACGTGCCGCGCGTGGGGCCCGCCGCCACGCTCAGCGAATTGATGCGCGAGATGAGTTCCAAGGGCCTCGGTGCCGCCGCGGTGGTCGATCCCGACGGCCGCGCTGTCGGCGTCTTCACCGATGGCGACCTGCGCCGCCTGGTCGAGACCGGCGCCGACCTGCGCGAACTGACGGCTTCCGCGGTGATGCATCCCGGCCCGCGCACGGTGCGCGAGGACGCGCTGGGCGTCGAGGCCGCCGAAGCGATGGAGCAGTACCGCATCACCAGCATCCTGGTGGTCGATGCGCACGGCCTGCTCATCGGCGCACTGAGCATCAACGACCTGATGCGGGCCAAGGTGATCTGATGGCAGACGCACCCGTCCTGCGTTTCGGCCCCGAAGTCCTGCTCGCCGCGCAGGGCGTGCGCATCGCGTTCTTCGACGTCGACGGCGTGCTGACCGACGGCGGCGTGTACTTCAGCGAACACGGCGAGACGCTCAAGCGTTTCAGCATCCTCGACGGCCATGGCCTCAAGCTGCTGCGCTCGGCGGGCATCGTTCCGGCCGTCATCACCGGTCGCGATTCCAAGCCGCTGCGCGTGCGGCTCGCGGCGCTCGGCATCGAACACGTGCGCTACGGCACCGAGGACAAACTGCCTGCGGCGCAAGCCATGCTCGCGGAACTGAAGCTCGAATGGACGCAGGCCGCCGGCATCGGCGACGACTGGCCCGATCTGCCGGTGCTCGGACGTTGCGCCTTTGCCGCAGCACCGGCCAACGCGCATTGCGAGGTGCGCGCGATCGCGCATTACGTGACCGCGGCGCGCGGCGGCGAGGGCGCGGCCCGCGAATTCTGCGACCTGCTCCTCACGGCCGGCGGCCACTACCGTCGGCTGCTCGACCTCGCGCGGGGGCCGGTCGTTTGAGCGCTGTCACGCTGTTCGCCACGGTGCGTCGCGGCATCGACCGGGTCACGATCTACCTGCCGATCATCCTGACCGCGGCGCTTGCGCTCGGCACCTACTGGCTGGTGCGCAACGCGCCGCGCCTGCTGGAGCCGACGGCCAAGGAGGCGCCGACGCACGAACCCGACTATTTCATGCGCGGCTTCGTGATCAAGAACTTCCTGCCGAGCGGCGATCTGCGCAGCGAACTGGCCGGCAAGGAGGGTCGTCACTACCCCGACAACGACACCCTGGAGGTGGATCAGGTGCGCATGCGCTCGGTCTCGCCGGCCGGGTTGGTGACCCATGCCACGGCGGACCGTGGCCTGTCGAACGGCGACGGCAGCGAGATCCAGCTGTTCGGCAATGCGGTGGTGGTGCGCGATGCATCGGTCGGGCCGAACGGCCGGCCGTTGCCGCGCCTCGAATTCCGCGGCGATTTCCTGCATGCCTTTCTCGACACCGAGCGCGTGACCTCGAACAAGCCGGTCACGCTGACCCGCGGCACCGACACCTTCACCGCCAACACGCTCGACTACGACAACCTGAGCGGGGTGGCCAATCTGCAGGGCCGGGTGCGCGGCGTGCTGATTCCTTCGGCAGCGGCGGCTGCTCCCAAAAAGCGCTGAAACAAGACACGAGGGGAGACGCATGACGCAACGCCTGGTTTTCATCACTGGCGCTTCGAGCGGCATCGGCCAGGCTCTGGCCGCGCGCTTCTACGATGCCGGCTACGGCCTTGCGCTGGTCGCGCGCCGCACCGACCAGATCGAAGCGTGGGCCCGAGCGCGGCAACTCGACGCAGCGCGCTACCGGATCTACAGCGCCGACGTCGCGCAGACCGACAGCATCGTGGAGGCTGGCCGGCGCTGCGTGGCCGAGCAGGGCCTGCCCGATGTGGTGATAGCCAACGCCGGCATCAGCGTGGGCATCGACACCGCGCAGCGCGGCGACCTCGACGTACTGGCCACCACTTTTGCCACCAACAACATCGGTTTGGCCGCCACCTTCCATCCTTTCGTCTCCGCGATGGCGGCGCGCGGCAGCGGCCGCCTGGTCGGCATCGGCAGCGTGGCCGCCATCCGCGGGCTCCCTGGCCATGGTGCCTACTGTGCGAGCAAGGCCGGTGTGGTGGCGTACTGTGAAAGCCTGCGCGGCGAACTGCGTGCGAGCGGCGTCAAGGTCGTGACGCTGTGCCCCGGCTACATCGACACGCCGCTGACTCAGGGCAACCGCTACGGCATGCCGTTCCTCATGAAGCCTGAGGATTTCGCCGAGCAAGCTTTCCGTTGCATCGAGTCCGGTGTGAGCTACCGGGTCATCCCGTGGCAGATGGGTGTGCTCGCCAAGATCATGCGCGCGCTGCCCAATGCGCTCTACGACCGCGCGGTGCAAGGTCGCGGCCGCAAGAAGCGACTCGGCGAAAGCTGAAAAACAAAAAGGCTCCCGAAGGAGCCTTTCGCATGCGAACGCGGACCGATCAGTAACCGCTGTTGCCGCCACCGTTGTTGTTGCCGCCGTAGCCGCCGCCGCTGCGACCGCCACCGCCACGAGGACCGGCGCCATAAGGGCTGCGGAAACCGCCATCGCTGCCGCCGCCACTGCGGCCACCGCCGCCGCCGCCGCCGTATCCGCCGCCACCACCACCACCGCCATACCCGCCGCCGCCGCTGCGGCCGCCGCCACCGCCGCCGCCATAGCCGCCGCCCGGGTTGTTGCCGTAGCCGCCACCGGAACTGCCGCCGCCGTAGCCGCCGCTGCGCGGCGGGCGGGCTTCCATCGGGCGGGCTTCGTTGACGACGACACTGCGGCCGCCGAGGGGCTGGCCGTTCATGCCGTTGATGGCCGCCTGTGCTTCCGCGTCGCTGCCCATCTCGACAAAGCCGAAGCCCTTGGAACGGCCGGTATCGCGCTCCATCATGACTTTGGCGCTGGTCACTGCGCCGAACTGGCCGAAGGCCTGCTCGAGGTCACCGTCGCGCACGGAATAAGGCAGATTGCCCACGTACAGTTTGTTGCCCATGACGGGACTCCTATAAACACATCAAAGAAAGCGATGGAGTCCCGATAGCACAACCAACTTTGAAACGCTGAGTCGCGCGAAACTGACCGATCACCCGAATGCGTCTTCCAGAATTTTGCGGAGGGACGCGCGTTTATTATGGGTGAAATATGCGGCGCGCAAAACGGAATTTGCGGTTGTGTCCGACGGCCCGCAGGGTTGAGAGAGCCAGTACCCACTCACATACCCGGCCGCCGCAACCCGCTACAATCCGCGCTGTCATTGGGGAGTAGCCGCCTTCCATCGCGAGAAGGGTTTGCGTCAACAGACTTGTCCTGCCCCACCGGGACATGGCGCAAACAGTGTCAGAACCTGGCGAGACCTTTGACTGTGCAACTTCGGGAATATGGCCGAAGGTGTTGCACGGTCAATTGCGTCCTTCGGCCCAAGGAATCCCACGTCATGGAAGCTTTTCTCGTTGCAACGGGCATCGTTGCGCTCGCGGAAATGGGCGACAAGACCCAACTGCTGGCCCTCGTACTGGCTGCGCGCTTTCGCAAACCCTGGCCGATCGTGCTGGGCATCTTCACCGCCACCATCGTCAACCACGCGCTCGCGGGCGCGGTCGGTGCCTGGGTCACGCAGTGGCTGGGCGCGACGGCGCTGCGGTGGATCCTTGGTGGTTCGTTCATCGCGATGGCGATCTGGATGCTCATCCCGGACAAGCTCGACGAGGACGACACCCGCGCGGCCACCCGGTTCGGGGTCTTCGGCACGACGGTCGTCGCCTTCTTCCTGGCCGAGATGGGCGACAAGACCCAGATCGCCACCGTGATGCTCGCCGCTCG
>SEGN01000413.1 GCA_004211245.1 Variovorax sp. | reverse complement strand
AGCTGCTCGGGCGGGGTCTTGCGCAGCGGCAAGAGGTGCTGTTCGACCCACGTGGCGAGGCCGAGGTCGTGCTGCTCGGTCGGTGGCGGCAACAGCAGCGCGATGGTTTCGGCCAGGTCGCCGACGGCCTCGTAGCTTTCGTCGAACAGCCACTCGGACAGTCCGGCTTCGGCCTGCGCGAGCAGGCGCAGCAGCTTGGTCGGCACCAACTGGCGCGGCTTGCCGCCCGCGAGGAAGTAGACCGCCCATGCCGCGTCCGCCGCATCGGCCGCGCGAAGGTAGCGCTGCAGCGCGGCCTGCTTGGCCAGGCTGGAGGTGGTCGCGTCCAGCTCGCGGTAGAGGGCGGCGAAGGCCTTCACGCGGGCGCTTCCGTCGGTGGCTCTGCCGGCGGCGCGACCGACGGCGCTTCGGCGCGGTCGGCCACGTCTTCGTCCCCGTATTCGGTCTTGAAGCCCTGCGCCTCCAGCCCGTTCTCGGTGAGCCAGCGCACCAGCACGGCCACGCTGCCGTGCGTGACGAACACGCGCTCGGCGCCGGTGCCGGCGATGGCCTTCTGCAACCCTGGCCAGTCGGCGTGGTCGCGCTTGAGCATCTGCGGATTCACTTCGGGATCGGTCACGCGCAGGGTCGGTGGCAATGCGACGCCGGCCGCCCGGTACACCGCGTTGAGCGGTTCCACCGCACCGTGCACGACGATCGGCCCGATGGACACGTCCGCACCATGCAGGATGCGCTGCGCCTTGCCGAAGGCGTAGCAAAGCAGCACCGACGCGCGCCCCTCCTCGGCATTGCGGCGCCACCATTCGTTGATCTCGGCACTGAGCTGCGCCTGGGTCGGCCACCGATAGATCGGCAGGCCGAAGGTCGACTCGGTGATGAAGGTGTCGCACGGCACCGGCTCGAACGGGGTGCAGGTGCCGTCCGGCTCGGTCTTGTAATCGCCCGAGGCCACCCACACGCGCCCACCGTGTTCGAGCCGCACCTGCGCCGAGCCGAGCACATGGCCGGCCGGGTGCAGCGAGAGGCGCACGCCGTTGTGCACCACGGCCTCGCCGTAGGGCAGCGTCTGCAGGTTGATGTCGGCGCCCAGCCGCGTGCGCAAGGTGCCTTCGCTGTCGGTCTGCGCAAGGTAGTGGCCATGGCCGACACGCGCATGGTCGGAATGGGCATGCGTGATGACGGCACGGTCGACCGGCTTCCACGGGTCGATGTAGAAGTCGCCGGGCGGGCAGTACAGGCCTTCGGGACGGGCGATGACGAGATCCATGCGGGGCGGTGGCGCTTCGGGTGTGCCCCATCATCGCGCGAGCGGTGCGCCCACGCTGTCAGCCAAGACCCCTGCCGCGCGGCCTACTTGCCTGCAGGGCGCGCCGGCTGCTGCGGCAGCTGCTTCTGCATTTCGGCGGCCATGCGCATCATGGCTTCGACGTCGACCTTGCTGCTGTCGGGCATCGTCATCTCGCCGGACTTGCCCGCCGCCCCGGCGCGTGCCGGCTTGCCCACCCCGGCGGTGGCCGCGAGGTGGGTCATGTCGACCACGTTCATCTTCATGCCGCCGGGCATGAGCATGTCGCCGGGCTTCATGCCGGCCGGGCAGGCGCCCATCCAGCGCATCTCGGCCACCATGTCGTCATCACGGGGTGCGGGCTTCGGCGCAGGTTCGTACACGGTGTGCGACTCCACGCGGTAGGCCACGTTGAAGTCGCCGGAGATGACGATGCGCCGCGTCATCGTGCTGTCGCTCTGCTTGCAGACCTCGGTGTGCACGAGCATCTTGCCGGCCTCGTTGCGCGTGTCTTCCTTGCAGAACTTGCGGTTCATCTTCGGCTGGCTCAGGCCGTACTCCTGCAACGCCTTGTCGGTGGCGGTGTCGGCGCACTGCTGCACGCTGATGCTCTCGCGGCCGCCGCTCTTTTCGGTGGAGCGCATCTCCCACAACCCGGGTTTGCGGGCCGGGAACGCCGGGCCGGCCAGGGCGGTCGCGACCGCGGCAAGGGACAGGGCGCCTGCGCTCAGCAGGCGGATCGGTACGCGGTACGGCAGCGGCACGGAAGACCCTCCAGCGGGCAAAGGTCCGGTTGTACCCAGCCCGGGCGCGCCGCGGAATAGCGCGGACGATCTATGGCTTCAGCCTGTACTGCCGCGGCAGGCGGCGCGCACGATGCGCTGGGTCGGGTTGGGCTCGACGTCGCGAAACAGCATCGGCTGCGGCTTGTCGGTGTAGTCGGTGGTGGAATGCGGGTCGCCTGCCCACAGCGGTGCCATGTAGTAGGTGGCGATCAGGTAGTGGGCCTTGCGGGCCCGGCAGTCGAACGCAACCTGCGATTCGTAGGAGCGGTAGGGCAGGCCTTCCCAGTTGGTGCGCTGCGACGCGCGGCTGACCCGGACGTACATGGTCTTGCGCTCCGGCGTCGTGGCCACGGCGACCGGGTCGACCTGCACGGTATCCACCGCCGGATTGCCCGGATTGCCGGCCACGGTGAACCAGGCCTTTTCACTGGCCTGGCCCTGACCGGCCATGGCACCCAGCAGCACCAACACCCATCCTGTCTTCACGCCGGCTCCTTGGTGGAAACGCTCGTCCATGCGACGAACGGCGTCTACTTTAGCGCGCCGGACGAATCTCAGCCCTTGGCGATCTCGTGCGCTGCCAGCAGCTCCAGCGCCTTGACGAGGGCCGAGTGGTCGAGCTGATCCCAGCCGTTCGCGGCACACGCGCCCATGAGCTGCGCCGCGCCCGCCGTCTGCGGCAGCGCCACGCCAATGGCCTTCGCACCCGCCAGCGCAAGGTTCAGGTCTTTCTGGTGCAGGCCGATGCGAAAGCCCGGATCGAAGGTGCGCTTGATCATGCGTTCGCCATGCACCTCGAGGATGCGGCTCGAGGCGAAGCCGCCCATCAGCGCCTGCCGCACCTTGGCCGCCGACCATGATGGTCAGGCTCGCGGCCTTGGCACCGACCTCCCCGCCCGACACCGGCGCATCGAGGTAGTCGCAGCCGAGGTCGGCGATCTTCTTCGCGAACGCCTTGGTCTCGATCGGCGAAATGCTGCTCATGTCGATCACGGTCTTGCCCTTCGACAGGCCCTGCGCCACCCCGTCGACGCCGAACAGCACGGCTTCGACGTCGGGTGTGTCGGGCACCATCAGGATGATCACGTCCGAGTGCTGCGCGACCTCTTTCGCCGTGGCATGCGCCTTCGCGCTGCTGGCTGCAATGTCGGCGTTGACCTTGCTGCGCTTCACGTAGGCGAGTTCGTGCCCCGCGTTGACGAGGTGCATGGCCATGGGCGCACCCATGATGCCGAGGCCGATGAATCCGATCTTCATTTCGAGTGTCCTTCTTTCAGTAGGTGGAGGCGCCAGCCGAGCTGACCAGCGGCGCAACGGGGCGCATGGTCCTGAGGATCTGCTGCGCGCCAGCCGCCATCAGCCGCGCGTCGGAGCTGACGGTGACGAACTGGAAGCCGGCTGCGATGCGCGCCATCGCGCCTTCGGCCGTGCCGTTGTGGATGCCGGCGACCAGGCCGTGCGCCTTCGCGCGTTGGAGGATGTGGTCGATGGCTTGCTGCGCCTTCGGATCGACGTCGTCGAACACGGGGCGGCAGCCCAGCGCGAGGGACAGGTCCGAAGGCCCGATGTAGACCGCATCGAGTCCTTCGACCGACATGATCGCATCCAGGTTGTCGAGCGCCTCGGCGGTCTCGATCATCGCGAAGGTGACGATGCTGTCGTTGGCATGCGCGGCATAGTCGGCGCCGCTGTAGAGCAGTGCGCGGATCGGCCCGAAGCTGCGCGTGCCGCGCGGCGCGTAGTGGGTGTACGCCACCAGTTGCTGCGCCTGTTCGCGCGTGCTGATCATCGGGCAGATGACGGCGGCGGCACCGGCATCGAGCGTCTTCATCAGTGCACC
>SEGN01000412.1 GCA_004211245.1 Variovorax sp. | reverse complement strand
GAAACGGATCCGCTGACGAACGCGGTGATCACCGAAGCGGTACAGCTCATCGAACAGGCCGGGCCGCTCGACGATGCAGCCGCGATGCGCGACGCCGTTGCGCAACAGGCCGATGGCCCGGGCCGCATCACACGGCGCGCCGCCGTGCTCGGCCACCGCATCGGGCTGCAGGCCGAACTGACGCGTGCACGGCACTGGGCGCCGTGGGTTGCAGTTGCGTTGGTCCTCGTCATTGTGTTGGCCGGTCTGGCGCTCGCTGGCAACGTGATCGGCGGCAGCGACCGGCGCATCAACATCATGGTGGCGCTGGTGAGCCTGCTGGGTTTTCATGCACTGACCCTGCTGCTGTGGCTTGCCGGGCTGGCGCTGCCGCTCACCTCTTTCAATCTGTCGTTCGGCGGCCTGTGGATGGCGCTCACGGCCCGCGTGGCCGGTGGCAAGCAGGGGCAGGCGCCATTGCTGTTGCGCGCCACCACGCAGCTGCTCGCGCGCGCAAAGCTGCTGCCCTGGGCTTTCGGGTTCGTGAGCCATGGCATCTGGGCGCTGTCATTCGTCGTGGTGCTCGGCAGTCTGCTGTTCGCGCTGGCGTTCCGTCGCTACACGCTGGGCTGGGAGACCACCATCCTCGACCCCGCGCTGTTCGTGGAAGGGGTGCGCCTGCTGGGGCGCGCACCGGGCTGGCTCGGCTTTCCGGTGCCCGATGCGTCCGCGGTGCTGGCGACGGCGGACAGTGCGGCGAACCAGCGCAACTGGGCGCTGTGGCTCACGGGCTGCATCGTCGTGTACGGCCTGTTGCCGCGCCTCTTCTTCGCATTGCTCAGTGCGTTGGTCTGGCAGCGCCGCAAGGCCGGGCTGCGGCCCGATCTGGCGGCGCCCTACTACCGCAAGCTGATGGCGCGCTTCGATGCGATGACGCCCGCAGTGATCGTCGATCGCGATCCTGGCGCGGCCCGCGCACAGGCACCTGCCGGCCTCACGGTGGATCAGACCGGCGAAGCACTGATGGTGGTCGGCTTCGAACTGCCGCCCGAGACGCCGTGGCCACCGGCTGGCATGCCAGCGTCTGCACATCCGGTGTTGCGTGTGGATGGCAGCGCGCCGCAGCGCCGTGAGTTGCTCGACAACACCGCACGCCTGCGGCCGCGAATTCTGCTGATGCTCTGCCATGCAGCCTCGAGTCCGGATCGCGGCACCGAACGGCTGCTGCGCGAACTGCTGGGACATTGCGGCGAGATCCGGCTCTGGTTGTTGGACGGTGAGGAGGCTGAACGCGAGCGTTGGCGGCGATGGCTGCGCGATGTGGGGCTTGGTCGGATTGCGACCCGCGACGATGCCACGCCTTCCTTGGGAGAGCCTGGATGAATGCGCCCTGCGCTGGTTGTGGGTGGCAAAGGCGTGTGCGGGCGCAGCGCAGACCGCCCCGGTATGAGCCCCTGCCGGGTACCGCCTGCCGCGGCGCGCCCACTCAAAACTGACCCCGATGAACAACGAAGCGATCCGCATCGCCGTGGTCGGCCACACCAACGCCGGCAAGACCTCCCTGTTGCGCACGCTGACAAGGCGCGTCAGCTTCGGCGAAGTGTCCGATCGACCCGGCACCACGCGCCATGTCGAGAGCATCGCGCTTACGGTGCAGGGACGCACCGCGGCGACCTTCTTCGACACGCCGGGCCTCGAGGACGCGGTGAGCCTGCGCGAGCATCTCGAAGCTTTCACAGAGGCGCCGACACCGCCGGAGCGCATCCGCGCATTCCTGCAGAGCCCTGAAGCGCACGGTGCTTTCGAGCAGGAGGCCAAGGTGCTGCGCACGCTGCTCGACGTGGATGCGGCCTTCCTGGTGATCGACGCGCGCGAGCCCGTGCTGCCGAAGTTCCGCGCCGAGATCGAGTTGCTCAACTCCTGCGCACGACCGGTGTTGCCGGTGTTGAACTTTGTGCGCGACGCCGCGAGCCGGGAACCCGCCTGGCGCGAACTGCTGTCGGCCTACGGCCTGCATGCGGTGGTGCGCTTCGATGCGGCTGCCCCTTTCGTGGGCGCCGAGCGCGAGCTGTACCAGGATCTCGGCGCACTGCTGCGCGAGCGCCGCGAACAGTTGCGCGGCGTGGTCGACGCGCTGGCGACCGAAGCAGCGGCCCGCCGCGACGCGGCAGCGGCGCGCATTGCGGAACTGGCGGTCGACGTCACTGCGGTGCGGCGCAGCGTCCCGTCGGCCGACTTCAACGACCCGGCCCGGCGCGAAGCGCTGGTCGCGCAACTGAAGAAAGACGTCTCGTCCAAGGCCCAGCACTGTGCCGACGACCTGCTTGCGCTCTACGGATTCCGCGAAGGCGATGCCGACGAGGCGCCGTTGCCGCTGGTCGCGGGCCGCTGGCAGATGGACTTCTTCAGCGCCGAGGCACTCAAGGATGCCGGCCTGCGCCTCGGCAAAGGCGCGGCCGTGGGCGCCGCGGTCGGCGTGGTGGCCGACCTGGCGCTGGCCGGCCTGTCGCTCGGCGCCGCCACCGCGCTGGGCGCCTCGATCGGCGGTGCCGTGTCGCAGGGCTGGGGGCCCATGGGCCGCAAGCTCGGCAACCTGCTGCGCAGCGTGCAGGAGCTCACCGTGGAAGACCGGGTGCTCTACCTGCTGCTCGCATGGCAGCTGCAG
>SEGN01000411.1 GCA_004211245.1 Variovorax sp. | reverse complement strand
GTCGCCGAACACGAGCAGCGTGAACCAGGGGCCGAGCAGGCGGTGCAGGCTGCGGGCAGGATCGTCGCTCTGCAGCACCACGTCGGGCAGCGCACTGCCGGCATCGTCGCCATCGATCAGCGGCGAGTCGCGATACACGCACGGCGCCGACAGCCGGCCCGTGTTGATGAGGCGCGCGGCCCAGGGCGAGGTCGGCGCCAGCGCCATGATCGCGTCCCGCCAGAGCTGGACCGAAGCCAGCCCGCGCGGGTAGACGAAGCGCGACGAGCGCCGCGCCTGACGGATGTTCTCGAGCGCGCCTTCGCGCCGCTCCTGCGAATAGCTGTCGAGCAGCAGGTCGGCATCGGCGCCCGGCTGCTGCAGCACCAGCGCGAGTTTCCACGCCAGGTTGTCGGCGTCCTGGACGCCGCCGTTGCCGCCTCGCGCCCCGAACGGTGCCACCAGGTGCGCCGCGTCGCCCGCGAACAGCACGCGGCCGTGCCGCATCGCATCGAGGCATTCGTGGCGGTAGGCCCAGGCGCCCGACCAGGCCACCTCGAAATCCAGACCGTCGCCCAGCAGTGCCTGCACGCGCCGGCGCATCGCCTCCGGCGTCGCAGCCTGTTGCGGGTCTTCGTCCTCGCGCAACTGGAAGTCGAGCCGCCAGGTGTCGTTCGCTGCACCAGCGCAGATCGGCCAGCGGCTCGGCCTGCAGCGCCTCGACGAGGTACTGCTCGACGTAGTACTGCTGCAGGTTGGCGAAGCCGTTGTGGCGCAGGTCGGGCTGGTCCTGCAGCGTGAACGAGGTGACCGGCTGGTCCGCGCACAGCACGCGGCCGACGTTCCAGCGCACGCCCTTGGCCACGATGCGCGGCGCCACGCCGAGTCGCTCGAAGATGTCGAGCGTGCGCTGGGCCCAGCAGATGCCGCGCGAGGCCAGCCCGCGCACGCCGACCGTGTCGTCGTCGTCCAGCACCAGCACGCGCACACCCCGGCGGGCGAGGTCGAGCGCCAGGCTGAGCCCGGTCAGGCCACCGCCCACGACCACCACCGGATGGCGCAACGGCGGCCCGCCGTCGAGCTCGCTGGGGCGGCGGAACGGGTAGCGTGGCAGCTGGTACATGGGGCCACTCTAGGCAGGCGCCGTTCACTTGTCTGTCCCTGCAAACGATGACGCGGCAAACCCTGCTCTGGCATCATGCGCGCGGAGACAACGACACCATGCACCACACGATGACGCCCGCCGATGCCTGGGTGGCACCGGCCATTGGCGAACTCGGCGGCGACGCGTTTCACATCAGCCTGCTGCAGGGCCTGCATGCGGCGCTCGGTGTCGACCACCTGAGTTACCTGCGCTACGACCGCGCGGGCTGCATCCGCCAGGCGGCGTCGGCCAGCCTGCAGGACCCGATGCTGATCGAGTCGACCACCGATCTCTACGTCAACCGGCTCTACGAGCGCGACCCTCACTACACCCTGCTTTGCAACGACGGTCACGCGGCCGGCCCGGCCGTGCGGATGCTCGCGACGGCGCCGGCCGGTATTCGCGATGCCGAGTACCGCCGCCTGCTGTTCGAGAAGCCGGGCTTCGTCGGCAAGCTGTCGCTGCTGGGCCACTGGGGCGACGGCACCAGCTACCTCAACCTGTACTTCTCGCGGCAGGCACCCTCGCGATCCCGCTCGGCCGCGGTGCTGCAGCGCCACGGTGCGACGCTGATCTCGCTGGCGCACCGGCATGCGCAGCTCGTCACCGCCGCGCCCGCAGTGCCGATCGATCCGCTCGATGCGCTCTCGCCGCGCGAGCGCGAGATCGCCCGCCTGCTGCGCGAAGGGCTCACCGTGAAGCAGAGCGCAGCACGACTCGGCCTGTCGCCGGCCACGGTGGTCACCTACAAGCAGCGGGCTTACGAGAAGTTGAATGTCGGGAATTTGAAGCAGTTGCTGGCGCTCGGCTGACTGCCGTTCGGGGCGCGTCGGGCGCTCTCACCAAGGCCAACGAAAAGCACACAAGCGGCCCATCGCGATCGGCGCACCGCCCCACCCATAATCCCGGGTCGTTCCCTGCCTCGCGCCCCGACATGCCGACCACCCAGCTCTCCGTCTATTTCTTCCTCCAGCTTGCCGTGATCCTGCTGGTCTGCCGACTGGCCGGCCAGTTGGCAAAGAAGGTGGGGCAGCCGCAGGTGGTGGGCGAGATGATCGCGGGTGTGGCGCTCGGGCCATCGCTGTTCGGGCTGCTTCTGCCGGAGCTGCAGCAGGCGCTCTTTCCGAAGCCGACGCTGGGCATGCTCTATGTGGGCGGACAACTCGGCGTCGGCCTCTACATGTTCCTGGTCGGCACCGAGTTCCGCAGCGACCATTTCCGCAGCCGCTACCGCAGCGCCATGTCGGTCTCGATCGCCGGCATCGCCGTGCCGTTCGTGCTGGCCTTCGCGCTCGGCCCCTGGCTCGTGACCGTCCCGGGGCTGTTTGCCGCCAAGGCCAAGCTGCTCGAAGCCTCTCTCTTCCTCGGCGCGTCGATCGCCATCACCGCGTTTCCGATGCTCGCGCGCATCATCCATGAACGCGGCCTCACCGGCACCTCGCTCGGAACGCTCGCTCTGACCGCCGGTGCGGTCGACGACGCCGCGGCCTGGTGCATCCTGGCGATCGTGCTGGCCAGCTTCGGCGGCACCTGGGGCGGTGCGTACCTCGCGATCGGCGGTGGCGTGGCCTACGCGCTCTTCATGCTGTTCGTCGGTGGCCCGTTGCTGCGCCGGCTGGGCGAGAAGATCAGCCCCGACCAGCCGTTGAGCGCCACCCTGCTCTCCACCGTGCTCACGCTCTTCTGCCTCAGCGCCTGGGCGATGGATTCGATCGGCATCCACGCCGTGTTCGGCGGGTTCCTGCTGGGCGCCTCCCTGCCGAAGGGCGCGCTGACCGAGAAACTCCGCGCGCAGCTGCAGCCCTTCGTGGTGGTGTTTCTGCTGCCGATGTTCTTCACCTACTCGGGGCTCAACACCCACCTGGCGCTGGTGCTGCAGCCGGCGCTCGCACTGGCTGCGGTGGCGATCCTGCTCGCCTCCTTCGGCGGCAAGCTCGTCGCCTGCTGGGCCGCAGCCCGGCTGGCCGGCGAGAACAACCAGGACGCGCTGGCGATCGGATCGCTGATGAACGCGCGCGGCCTGATGGAGCTCATCATCATCAACATCGGTCTGCAGGCCGGCGTGATTGAAAAAGGACTGTTCTCGATCCTGGTCCTGATGGCCATCGTCACCACCTTGATGGCAACGCCACTGTTCAACTGGGTGACCCGCAAGGCCCCGCCCGCCCCCGCCGTAC
>SEGN01000410.1 GCA_004211245.1 Variovorax sp. | reverse complement strand
TTCCAGCTGGTCACCGGCCGCAAGTGGGAGGGCTCGGCCTTCGGCGGCGCGCGCGGGCGCACCGACGTGCCGAAGATCGTCGACTGGTACATGGAGAACAAGATCAACATCGACGACCTGATCACGCACACGATGCCGCTGGAGGACATCAACAAGGGCTTCGACCTGATGAAGAGCGGCGAGTCGATTCGGGGCGTCGTGCTTTACTGAGCCGCGCCCGGACGGCGTCCCGGTCAGTTCAGTTGCCGGCCGACGCGAAGTGCGGCGCGGGCTGAACCGCATCGCCCTGGTAGAAGCGCGGGAAGCGATCGAACTGCCGTTGCGCCGCCGAGGCGTCGACGCCTTCCTTCAACACCGCGCTGGAGAAACCCGTGCGCTCCATCTGCACCAGCTGGTCGATCAGCACGTCGCCGGTGGCCCGGATGTCGCCCTTGAAACCCAGGCGCCGCCGCAGCAGGAAGGCCTGGCTGTAGGCGCGGCCGTCGGTGAACTTGGGGAACACGAGGTCGATGCGCTCGATGTCGGCCAGGCATTCCTCGATGGCAAGCGGGTCTGCGTCGTTGGCAAGCTGCAGCACCTTCGGGTCGCCGTCGTCGACGTGGTCTTCGTTCGCTAGGAGGGTCAAAGTCTTGTTCATGGCTGGATGTCCGTTCGTGGAACACCGCGGAACCGGCTCTGCCGGGCCGCTGGTGTTGCCCCCGGCAAGGGGGTTGGCGAAGCGACACGAAGTGCGCGGAGACTGGGGGTGAGCGTCATGCCTCCACCTTGAAGCGCGCACCGTTGGCCGCGGCCTTGAAGGGGTCGTGGCCGACGCGGCGCAGCGTGTCGATGAAGGTTTCGCCGGCGTTGCGCGTGTCGCGGTAGGTACCGAGCACGGCCTCGATCACGTCCGGCACTTCCGCCGCCGAGAACGAGGGGCCGACCACCTTGCCGGCCTGCGGCGTGCCGCTGAGTGCGGAGCCGTCGGAGCCGCCCAGCGTGACCTGATACCACTCCTTGCCGTCCTTGTCGACACCCAGGATGCCGATGTGGCCGCTGTGGTGGTGGCCGCAGCTGTTGATGCAACCGCTGATGTGCAGGTCGATCTCGCCGAGGTCGTCGAGCTCGTCGAGGTCCTGGTAGCGCTCGGTGATGGCTTCGGCGATCGGGATCGAGCGCGCGTTGGCCAGCGCGCAGAAGTCGCCACCGGGGCAGGCGATCATGTCGGTGAGCAGGTGCACGTTGGCGCTGGCAAAACCGGCCTCTCGGGCGGCGAGCCACAACGCGTGCAGGTCCTCGGCATGCACCCACGGCAGCACCACGTTCTGGTCGTGCGTCACACGGGCTTCACCGGCGCTGAAGCGGTCGGCCAGCCGCGCGATGGTGTCGAGCTGGTCGGCATCGGCATCGCCTGGCGCCTGGTGCAGGCGCTTGAACGACAGCGTGACGGCGCGCAGGGCAGGGTTCTTGTGCGGCGCCACGTTGCGCGCGAGCCAGCGCGCGAACTGCACGTCGTCCGCCGCGAAGGCGCGCAGCGCGGCGTCGGTCTGCTCGGCGCTTTGCAGCACGCGCGTCGCGAGCGTCGGCGGCACGAAGGAGGCGGCCACGCGGTCGTATTCGGCCTGCGTGATGGTGTGGGGTGCGCCGTCGTGTTCGACGATCTGCTTGTACTCCGCCTCGACGTCGTCGATGTAGCGCTGGCCTTCGGCCTTCACCAGGATCTTGATGCGCGCCTTGTAGATGTTGTCGCGCCGGCCGTAGCGGTTGTAGACCCGAACCACCGCTTCGAGGTAATTCATGATCTGGTTCCACGGCAGGAACTCGCGCAGCACGGTGCCGATGATCGGCGTGCGGCCCATGCCGCCGCCGACCTGCACACGAAAGCCCAGCTCGCCGGCGTCGTTCTTCACCAGGTGCAGGCCCACGTCGTGCCAGCCCGTCGCGGCACGGTCTTCGGTCGCGCCCGTGATGGCGATCTTGAACTTGCGCGGCAGGAAGGCGAACTCCGGGTGCAGCGTGCTCCACTGCCGCATGATCTCGGCGAAGGGGCGCGGGTCGGCGATTTCGTCGATGGCGATGCCGGCGCGTTCGTCGCTCGTGATGTTGCGGATGCAATTGCCGCTGGTCTGGATGCCGTGCATGTCGACCGAGGCCAGCAGGTCCATCACGTCGGCGGACTTGGCCAGCGGGATCCAGTTGTATTGAACGTTCTGGCGTGTCGAGAAGTGGGCGTAGTGCGTCGGCAGCTTCTGCGTGCCGAGCTTGCCCTGCGTCTTCAACGCGTTGCGGTAGACCTCGGCTTCGGGCTCGTCGTATTCGCGGGCGATCTTCGCGAGCACGCGGATCTGTTGGCTCGAAAGCTCGCCGTAGGGCACCGCCACGCGCAGCATCGGCGCATAGCGCTGCACATACCAGCCGTTTTGCAGCCGCAGCGGGCGGAATTCGTCCTCGTGCAGCGCACCGGACTGCCAGCGTTCGAGCTGGTCGCGGAACTGGGCCGCGCGCTGGTGCACGAACTGGCGGTCGAAATCTGTGTATTGGTACATCGTGATCAGGGTTCTGGGGGCGGCGCGTCCGTAGCCAGCCAGGGAGCCGAACTGTAGAAGCGTGCCTTATGGATGGGGTTCTGGGGGCGGCGCGTCCGTAGCCAGCCAGGGAGCCGAACTGTAGAAGCGTGCCTTATGGATGCAAACGATTTTTTGGTTCGCGCTTTATGCAGATAAGCTTATTCGCCAGCGCCCATGCGGGTTTGCGGGCGGTTGGACGCGTTTTCTGGATAAGGCGCGGACGATCCCATTCGTCGGCAGAGCGCGAATTCTAGGAAGAGACGGAAGAACCTGCCGAGAGCGCGTGCTGGATTTCCTCGAGCCGCCGCCCGCGCGTCTCCACGCCGCTCCTGGCGAGCAGCCCGGCGGCGACAGCCATCGGCAGCGCGATCAACAGCGCCGAGGTCGCGAAGTGCCCGAAGACGCCGAGCACGCCGAAGCCCGCACCGAGGATCCCGCCGAACTTGGAACTCGCCGCGATCACGCCCGAACCGGTGCCGCGCAGATGCACCGGATAGATCTCGGCCGCGTAAGGGATCAGCATGGCGATCACGCCGCTCGAACTCACCAGCAGCAGCGCGGTGGCCGTCACCATGGCTGCGGTCGACTGCACCTTCGCGACACTGAGCACGACGAAAAGCAGCAGCGTCGCCGTGGTCAGCGCAATGAAAAGAATGAGTGCCTTGATGCTGCTCCAGCGGTGGTACAGCCAGATGACGATGCCGATGCCCGGCAGCGCCAGCAGGGCGGAGCGGGCCAGCAGCGCGCTGGCCGCGCTGGCATCCATCCCCATGCTGCCGAGGTTGGTCGGCAGCCACAGCAGAAAGCCGAAGTTCACCAGGCCCCATGCGGTGCCGCAGACGACCAGGCCCCAGGTAAGGCGCGCATGACTGCCCTGCAGAAGCTGTCGCAGGCCGCCGGCCGGCATCTCCTCTTCGGCGACCACGACCGGCACTGCCTCTGCACCGGTCGAGCGGGCGCCGCCGCCGGCAAAGCGTGCGAGCACCGCGCGCGCCTCGTCCATCAGGCCCGCATTGGCCAGGAAGCGCGGCGACTCGGGGATGTAGCGCCCCAGAAAAATGATGA
>SEGN01000409.1 GCA_004211245.1 Variovorax sp. | reverse complement strand
TGGCTGATGTTGGGCATGGCGGCGAAGAAATCGACCGCTTCGTCCACCTCCATCTGCAGCACCTCGCCGATGCTCTTGCCGCGCCAGCTCACGGCCAGCGTCTCCGGGTTGAAGCGTGCGCCATGGCACACCTCGCACGGCACCTTCACGTCGGGCAGGAAGCTCATCGCGATGGTGCGGATGCCGGCGCCGTCGCAGCCCGGACAGCGGCCCTCGCCCGTGTTGAAGCTGAAGCGCGCCGGCCCGTAGCCCCGCGCCTTGGCTTCCAGCGTGTCGGCGAACAGCTTCCGGATGGTGTCCCAGAAGCCGATGTAGGTGGCAGGGCAGCTGCGCGGCGTCTTGCCGATCGGCGTCTGGTCGACTTCGAGCACGCGGTCGATCGTCTCGTAGCCCTCCACCTGCGCACTGCCCGACCACGCTGCGCGCTTGCCCGCGGCGTCGGCATCGCGGCCGGCCTTCGTCATGCGCTGCACGACGATCGCCTGCACGTTGGTGAGCAACACGTCGCGCGCCAGCGTCGACTTGCCCGAACCGCTGACCCCGGTGATGGCGACCAGGCGGTGCAACGGCAGCGTGGCCGTCACGTCCTGCAGGTTGTGCAGGACAGCGCCGCGCACGGTGAGCCAGTCCGGCGCGCCGGGCTCTGGCGGCGGCACCGTGCGGCGCGGTTGCAGCGGGTGCCGGATCGCATCGCGCAGGTAGCGCCCGGTCTGCGAGTCGCCAGCGGCCTCGATGTCGGCCACCGAGCCCTCGGCCACCAGCCGGCCGCCGCGCTTGCCGGCGCTCGGTCCGATGTCGATGATGTGGTCGGCGCGGCGGATCGTGTCCTCGTCGTGCTCCACGACCACGAGCGTGTTGCCCTTGTCGCCGAGCTTGTGCAGCGCGTTCAGCAGGATCCGGTTGTCGCGCGCATGCAGGCCGATGGTCGGCTCGTCGAGCACGTAGCACACGCCCTGCAGGTTGCTGCCGAGCTGGGCTGCCAGGCGGATGCGTTGCGCCTCGCCGCCGGAAAGCGTCGGCGCGCCGCGGTCCAGCGTGAGATAGCCGAGGCCGACCTCTTCGAGGAATTCGAGCCGGCTCCTGATCTCGGGCACCAGGTCGCGCGCGATCTCGGCATCGCGGCCCGCGAGCGCCAGGCCTTCGAACCACCGACGGATGTCCGTCACGCTCATTCGCGCGATCTCGGTGATGCCGATGCCGCCGGTGCCGTCGGCGAGCGTCGCGCCGAAGCCCACAGCGCGCGCCGTCGCGTTGAGTCGCGTGCCGGCGCAGGTCGGACAAACGGTGTCGCCCACGTCTTCGGCCTCCGGTTCCGCGAAGGTCTGCTCCCGCCCCTTCTGGTCGTCGGCCAGCACCGAGTCGTCGTAGACCTTGCGCTGGTCCTTCGTGAGCTTGACGCCGGTGCCCACGCAGTCGGGGCACCAGCCGTGCTTGCTGTTGTAGCTGAACAGGCGCGGGTCGAGCTCGGCATAGCTGGTGCTGCAGACCGGGCAGGCGCGCAGCGTGGAGAACACCTGCACGCGGCCAATGCCGGTGGTCGGCGCGCCGGCCATCATCGCGGCCTTGAGGCCGGTGAGTTCGCTCAGCACGTGCACCACGCCCTTGCCGTGCTCGAGCGCCTTCGCGAGCGACTCGCGCAACAAGGCCTCGTTCTCGGGCAGCACGTCGAGACTCGCCACCGGCAGCTCGATGCTGTGCTCCTTGAAGCGGTCGATGCGCGGGAAGCCGGTGGTCGGCAGGAAGCCTCCATCCACGCGCAGGTGCGTGTAGCCGCGCGGGCGTGCCCAGTCGGCCAGTTCGGTGTAGACGCCCTTGCGGTTGCTCACCAGCGGCGCCAGCAGGCCGATGTGCTGGCCCTTGAAGTGCCGCAGCAGTTGCGCGGCGATGCTGTCGGGCGTCTGCGGCTGCACGGCCGCGCCGTCGTGGATGCAGTGCTGGATGCCGAGCTTCACATACAGCAGCCGAAGGAAGTGCCACACCTCGGTGGTCGTGCCGACCGTGCTCTTGCGCCCGCCGCGCGAGAGGCGCTGCTCGATCGCCACCGTCGGCGGAATGCCGTAGACCGCATCGACCTCGGGCCGGCCCGCCGGCTGCACGATGCTGCGCGCGTAGGCGTTGAGCGATTCGAGGTAGCGGCGCTGCCCTTCGTTGAAGAGGATGTCGAAGGCGAGCGTCGACTTGCCCGAGCCGCTCACGCCCGTCACCACGCTGAACTTGCCGCGCGGGATGTCGACGCTGAGGTTCTTGAGGTTGTGCTCGCGCGCATTGACGATCTGGATCGCGTCGCGGCCCATCGCCGGCAGCACACGCGCCAGCGTGCCTTCGGGCGTGCGCTCGCGCAGCGAGTGGCCCGCATCGAGCAGCTTGCGCAAGGCGCGCATGAGCCGTGCGATGTCGTCGAAGTGAAGCCCGGTGGTCGGCTCGTCGAACAGGAACAGCGTGCCCTTGCGCGCCACCGCCTGCTTGCTGGCCGTGCCGTTCTTCGCGGCCTCGGCCAGGAAGCCGGCGAGCTTGAGGCGCTGCGCCTCGCCGCCGGAGAGCGTGGGCACGGGCTGGCCGAGCTTCACGTAGTCGAGGCCGACGTCGACGATCGGCTGCAGCACGCGCAGCACGTCGCGATCGCCAGCGAACACGGCCGCGGCTTCGGCCACGGTGAGGTCGAGCACGTCGGCCACGCTGAGCGCGCGGCCGGCGCGTTCGATCTTCACTTCGAGGATCTCGGGCCGGTAGCGTTGGCCGTCGCAGTCCGGGCAGCGCAGGTACACGTCCGACAGGAACTGCATCTCCACATGCTCGAACCCCGAGCCGCCGCAGGTCGGGCAGCGTCCGTCGCCCGAGTTGAAGCTGAATTTGCTCGCGGTGTAGCCGCGCTGCTTCGAGAGCGGGGCGGTTGCGAAGATCTCGCGGATCGCGTCCCACGCGCCGACGTAGCTCGCCGGATTGGAGCGCGCGGTCTTGCCGATGGGCGACTGGTCGACGAACACGACGTCGCTCAGGTGGTCGGCGCCAAGCAGCCGGTCGTGCGCGCCGG